>CAZZZE010000064.1:0-11215 GCA_964658365.1 uncultured Jatrophihabitantaceae bacterium | reverse complement strand
ACCCGTCGGTCTTCGTCATCGGCGGCGGGGTATCCGAGGCAGGGGAGCTGCTGCTCGGCCCGGCGCGCGAGGAGTTCGCCCACAACCTCACCGGCCGCGGGTTCCGGACCGAGGCCCGGGTGGCCGGTGCCGCGCTCGGCCCGGACGCCGGGCTCGTCGGAGCCGCCGACCTCGCCCGCCTGCTGACGTGATGCGACCCGGGCGCTGATCCATCCGCACCGCCCGGAGCCGGTCGATCGTCGTCCGGCAGGATTGTCCGGTGCCGTCCCTGCGCCTGCTGTCCGTGAACGCCCGTACCGAAGGTCTGGACCATGACGCGTTGGCGCGGCGCATCTCGGCGGCGTCCGCCGACGTGGTGTGCGTCCACGGCGCCCCGAGCCTGGTGCGCTGGCGCTCGATCTCGGCCGCGCTGGCTCGCCGCTCGGGGCTCGTGGTGGTCGGCGGCGGTCGCACCGGCGGCGGCAACCTGCTGCTCAGCGACCTGGGCGTGGACTCGACCGCCACCCGCGACCTCGCCTTCGCCGGGCACCGTGGTGCGCGGCCGCCCGGCGCGACGCTGGCCGCGCTGGCGCGCCTGGGCAGCTCGTTCGTGCTGGTCGGCGCGCGCCTGTCCGGTGACGCGGTGGCGCAGCGCGCCCAGCTCGCTCAGCTCGACGACGCGGTGCGCGAGGTCGACCCGGCAGCGCCGCCGGTCATCCGCTGCGTCGAGGGCGCCGGCCCGGGTGCTGCGGTGGCCCTGCAGGAGGGTCGCGCGACACCTGTGCCCGGCGTGTTCGTCGACGCCCGCATCACGCTCGGCGCGCCGAGCGACGGTGTCGTCGAGCTGACGCTGCCCGGCTGACCGTCAGAGCGCGGCGCCGTCGTCGTCCTCGTCGCGGTGGAAGTCGCGCACGCGGGTCAGCAGCACGCCGACGCCGACGAGCAGCCCGGCGATGCCGAGCACCATGGCGACGTTGTCGGGCAGCCCGATCAGGGTTCCCGTGGCGAGCAGGAAAATCGACAGAGCCAGGATGACGATGCCCAGCACGGTGGGCATCGACAGCCGCGGCAGCGGCGGCGGGGGCGGTGGCACGTAGTGGTCGTCGTCGAGCCACTCGGGCTCGTCGTCGACCGGCGGCTCCGCCTCGCGGGCCAGGCGCGCCCGCCAGTCGGCGTCCTCGCGGGTGAGGTCGCGCTCGGCCCGCCGGATCGCGGCGTGGGTGTCGACGTGCCAGTCGGCGACGAGCTCGGCGAAGATCGCCTCGGTGTCGAGGCCGGCCAACGGATCGCCGGCTTCCTGCAGCGGGCCGGGGGAGTCCTCGGCGTCGGGCAGGTCGTCGGCCGACGTGCCGAGCGCGCGGACCGTGGCGCGGACGATCGTGCGGGCGTCGACGCGTTCCTCGGCGGCGACGAACAGCCGGCGCCGGTCGTCGGCGGTCTCGAGCGCGCCGAGGTAGGCCGCGATCCTCGCCCGGGCCAGCGCGGTGAGCAGCTGCCGGCCGACCGCCGCGTCGACGTCGGTCAACGGGACGTACGCGAGCGCGCGCAAGCCGTTGTCGAGGCCCTCGTGCGGTCCCGGCACGTCGTGCGACGTCACTGGACGACGCCCCGGAGCGGGTGGGCGAGCGAGCGGAAGAACTCGACGCTGCCGTCGAAGATCAGCGGTGCGTCGTTGTCGAGGGTGGCGACGTGGTAGCTGTTCTCGAGCACGACCTCGCGGATCGTGGTGTTCGTGGCGTGCTGCGCGAGCAGCTGCGCCGAGAGCGGGTCGACGACGTGGTCCTCGCGCGAGCGGTAGAGCAGGATCGGCGCGGTGACCTTGGGCAGGTCGGCGACCGTGCGCTTCCACAGCTTGTAGAGCGACGCGAACGCGACGACCGGGGTCCGGTCGGCGGCGGCCTCGACCACGCCCGGCTTCTTGATGTCGCCGCCGATCGCGGGACGCGAGCGCACCGCCCACGCGATGTAGGGCGCAAATCTGGCGTCGACACGCTGGGTGCCGTAGGCCGGGTTGACCAGGACGAGCCCGGCCACGCCGTCGGGGTGCTGTTGCGCCAGCCGGGTGACGAGCGTGCCGCCCATCGACAGCCCGCAGGCGAAGACGGTGTCGCAGGTCCGCGCGAGGTCGAGGTAGGCGTTCTCGATCGCGCCGTACCACTGCGGCCAGCGGGTGCGGTTCGTCTGCCGCCAGGTTCCGCCGTGACCGGGCAGCAGCGGCAGCCGGACGCTGTAGCCGGCATCGGCCAGGTGCTGTGCCCACGGACGCATGCTGGCCGGGGTACCGGTGAAGCCGTGGCTGACCACGACGCCGACCCGCCGGCCGTCGACGACGGTGCCGTCGGCCGAGAACGGCTCGTGATCGGCGATCGGGTCTGAGGTGGCTGCCACGGTCGTACCTCCTGCGCTGCGCACTCCCATCATGCCCGCCGGCCCGGGCGTCGGCGAGGTCGGTCCCCGACCTGTTGGCAACTTGGTGCGGGACCCGGCACGGCACTATTCTCAGCATCACCGTCGCCCGGATTCCCGGGTGACGTCCGCAGACCGGGGGGTCCATGGGGTTCTGGCTGGCCAAGTTCGTCATGATCGGCCCCTTGCTCCGCCTGCTGTGGCGCCCCTGGATCGAGGGCCGCGAGAACATCCCCGACGACCGCCCGGCCATCCTGGCCAGCAACCACCTGTCCTTCTGCGATTCCTTCTTCCTGCCGCTGCTCGCCCCGCGCAAGGTCACGTTCCTGGCCAAGGCCGAGTACTTCACCACCCCGGGGATCAAGGGCTTCCTCTCCCGCATGTTCTTCGCCGGGGTGGGTCAGGTGCCCATCGACCGCTCCGACGCCGACGCCTCGCGGGCCGCGTTGAACACCGGCGTGCGGGTGCTGCGCTCGGGCAACAACCTGCTCGGCATCTACCCCGAGGGCACCCGCTCGCCCGACGGCCGGCTCTACCGCGGAAAGACCGGGGTGGCCCGGATGGCGCTCGAGTCCGGCGCCGTCGTCATCCCCTGCGCCATGGTCGACACCGCGACCATCCAGCCGCCCGGGCGGCTGTTCCCCAAGCTGCGGCCCCGTCCCGGCGTCGTCATCGGCAGGCCGTTGGACTTCTCGCGCTACGAGGGCATGGCCGGCGACCGCTTCGTCGAGCGCTCGATGACCGACGAGATCATGTACCAGCTCATGCAGCTGTCCGGCCAGGAGTACGTCGACCAGTACGCCGCGAACGTCAAGAAGGCGCAGGGTCGCGACGAGTCGTTCGGTGCGCGTGAGCGTGCGGCGGCGGTACGCGAGCTCGGCGACCGGCACCCGGGTACCCGGGCCTCCTGAGCCGGCGGTCGACGGCCCGCGTGCGTTTCTTCTACGACTGCGAGTTCATCGAGGACGGCCGCACCATCGAGCTCGTCTCGATCGGCGTCGTCGGCGAGGACGGCCGCGAGTTCTACGCCGTCTCGACCGAGTTCGACCCCTCCCGGGCCATCGACTGGGTGCGCACGCACGTCCTGGACAAGCTGCCCTCGCCGGCCGACCCGGCCTGGCGTTCCCGCGAGCGCATCCGCGACGACCTGCTCGCCTTCCTCGTCGGGCCCGGCGACGGGATCGAGCTGTGGGCCTGGATGTCGGCCTACGACCACGTCGTGCTCTGCCAGCTATGGGGCGACATGCGCGCGCTGCCACGCGCGATCCCGCGCTTCACCCACGAACTGCGCCAGCGCTACGAGGACGCCGGGTCACCGCCCCTGCCGCCGGCACCTCCCGACCAGCACGACGCGCTGGCCGACGCCCGGCACAACCTGGCGCGCTGGCGCGCGTTGCCGCCTCCTGGGTCCTGATCGCCGGCGGCGCTATGGTCGGCCGATGCGCATCGGAGTGCTGACGGGCGGCGGCGACTGCCCGGGTTTGAACGCTGTCATCAGGGCCGTCGTGCGCAAGGGCGCCGGCGTCCACGGCCACGAGTTCGCCGGCTTCCGTGACGGCTGGCGCGGACCGCTCGAGAACAACACCATGCCCCTGGGCATCCCCGACGTCCGGGGCATCCTGCCCCGCGGCGGGACGATCCTCGGCTCGTCGCGCACCAACCCGTTCGCCGTCGAGGGCGGCGTCGATCGGGTCGTCGAGAACCTGCACGCGCTCGGCATCGACGCGTTGATCGCCATCGGCGGCGAGGACACCCTCGGCGTCGCGGCCAAGCTGCACGAGCGCGGCGTCAACGTCATCGGCGTGCCGAAGACGATCGACAACGACCTCAATGCCACCGATTACACCTTCGGCTTCGACACCGCGGTGAACATCGCGATGGAGGCCATCGACCGGCTGCACACCACCGCCGAGTCCCATCACCGCGCGTTGATCGTCGAGGTCATGGGCCGGCACGCCGGCTGGATCGCGCTGCACGCCGGCGTCGCCGGCGGCGCGAACGTCATCCTCGTCCCGGAGTTCCCGTTCTCCCTCGACCGGGTGTGCGCCTATGTCGAGTCCCGCTTCCAGGCGCACTACGCACCGATCGTGGTGGTGGCTGAGGGAGCGCTGCCCGCCGACGGTGGCGCGGCCGTCCTCGAGAAGGGCCTCGACGCGTTCGGCCATGCCCGCCTCGGCGGCATCGGCGAGTGGTTGGCCAACGAGATCGAGAAACGCACGGGCAAGGAGGCGCGGACGACGGTGCTCGGGCACATCCAGCGCGGTGGCACGCCCTCGGCCTTCGACCGTGAGCTGGCCACCCGCTTCGGGTTGCACGCCGTCGACGCCGCCACCGACGGCGACTGGGGGAAGATGGTCGCTCTCTCGGGCACCGACATCGTCCGGGTTCCCCTGGCCGATGCGACGTCGCAACTCAAGCTGGTCAGCCGCGAGCGCTACGCGGAGGCCGAGGTGTTCTTCGGCTGATGTTGGGTGAGCGATGGGGCGTCACCGATGCGGAGGTGGCGCGCCGCTACCCGTGCGACGACACAGTCCCCGTGCCGGTCCTGCAGGCGTGGCGGGGTGTCACCGTCCACGCGGCACCGGCGCGCGTGTGGCCGTGGGTCACGCAGATCCGGCTCGCGCCGTACTCCTACGACTGGATCGACAACCTGGGCCGACGCTCGCCGAGGCACCTGCGCGCGCTGCCCGACCCGGTGCCGGGGGAGAGCTTCACGGCCACTGCCGGCCGGCCCGTGGGCCGGGTGCTGTCTGTGGCACCTGGGAAGCACTTCAGCGGTGAGATCTTCGGCGCGGTGATGTCGTACGTCCTGGTGCCGCACGGTGACGCCACACGACTGCTGCTGAAGATCGTCATGGCGCGGCGACGCTGGCTGGCTCCTGCGGTCTCGATCGGCGATCTCGTGATGTCGCGGCGTCAGTTGCTGACGCTCAAGGAGCTTGCGGAACGATGACGCTCAGTCCTGCTGCACCTTCTGGACCGACGCGGCGTAGATCTGGCGCACCGATGCGGCCAATGTCGCGCTGAACTGCTCGTCGGACTGCTGGTCGCTGAGGCCCTCGAGCAGGGCGCGGGAGAAGCTGGCGATCATGGCCTGGTCCTCGGCCAGCTTCGCGCAGGCCTCGTCGCGGTCGTAGCCGCCGGACAGCGCGAGCACCTGCAGCACGCGCGGGTCGGCGGCGAGGTCGGCGTAGAGGCCCGTCTGGGTCGGGATGCTGAGCTTGAGCATGATCACCGCGTCCTCGGGCAGCGCATCGAGGCGGATGCGCAGGGCGTCGTGCAGCAGCGCCTCAGCCTCGGCCTTGTGCGGGCTGGTGATGCTGACCTCGGGCTCCAGGATCGGCACGAGCCCGGCGGCCGAGATGCGGGCGCCGATCTCGAACTGCTGGTCGGCGATCGCCGCCACGCCGTCCTTGTCGGCGTCCTTGATCACCGAGCGCATCTTCGTGCCGAACATGCCGTGCGCGCTCGCGCGCTCGAGCAACTCCTCGAGGGTGTCGATGGGCTTCATGAGCTGGACGCCGTGCTGCTCGTCGGCCAGCCCCTTGTCGACCTTGAGGATGGGCACGACCTGCTTGGCCTCCCACAGGTATTGCCCGGTCGGGATGCCGTGCACCTGTCGGTCCATGGTCTGCTCGAACAGGATCGCGGCGAGCACGTGCTCACCGTCGAAGGCCGGATCGGTGACGATGCGGGTGCGCATCTCGTGGACGAGGTCGAACATCTCGTCGTCGTTGGAGTAGCGGCTCTCGTCGATGCCGTACTCGGCCAGCGCCTTGGGCGTGCTGCCGCCGCTCTGGTCGAGGGCGGCGAAGAAACCCCGTCCAGATCTGATCTTCTCGAGCTGGAGGATGTTCACGACCCGGTTCTACCCGATTGCGCTGCGATGATGCGAGGTATGACCGCAGCGCACGGCACGCACGACTTCATCGACGATCCCCGCAACGCGGCGATCCTGATCAACGTCAACGGCGAGTTGGTCCCGCGGGAGCGGGCGGTGGTCAGCGTCTTCGACGCCGGCTTCGTGCTCGGCGACGGGGTGTGGGAGGGGCTGCGAGTCGCCGACGGCCGCGCCGCCTTCCTCGACCTGCACCTCGACCGGCTCTTCGAGGGCGCAACGGCGATCATGCTCGACATCGGGCTGACCCGCGCCCAGCTGGCCACCCGTATCGCCGACACCCTGGCGGCCAACGCCATGACCGGCGACGGCGTGCACGTGCGGCTCATGGTCACCCGCGGGCCGAAGTCGACGCCGTACCAGGACCCGCGGATGTCCGCCGGTCCGGCCACGGTCGTGATCATCGCCGAGTGGAAGGACCCGCTGCCCGCGACCGTCGAGCGCGGGTTGTCCCTCTTCACCGTCCACGTGCGCCGAGCGTCGCCCGACACGCTCGATCCGAAGCTCAACGCGCACAGCAAGCTCAACGACATCACGGCCTGCATCCAGGCGTTCACGGCCGGCGCCGACGAGGCGCTGATGCTGGACCCGCAGGGGTTCGTGGCCACCTGCAACTCGACGCACTTCTTCGTCGTGCGCGGCGACGAGGTCTGGACGTCCAGCGGCATGTACTGCCTGGGCGGGATCACCCGCGGCAACGTGCTGCGGGTCTGCCGCGAGGCCGGCATCACCGCACGGGAGAAGTCCTTCAGCCTCACCGAGGTCTACAGCGCCGACGAGGCTTTCGTGACCGGCACCTTCGCCGGTGTCGTGCCGGTGCACACCGTCGACGGGCGCACCATCGGCAACGGCGCCCGCGGGCCCATGGTGCAGCGCCTGCAGGGCCTGTACCGCGAACTCGTCCGGGCGGACGTCGGTTCGTGAACGGCGTCCGGCTGGCCGTGTGGTCGGGTCCGCGCAACATCTCCACCGCCCTGATGCGCAGCTGGGAGAACCGGCCCGACACCCGCGTCGTCGACGAACCGCTCTACGCCTACTACCTGGACCGCACCGGCCTGGACCATCCCGGCCGCGAGGATGTCATCGCCGCAGGAGAGACGTCGTGGCGGGCGGTGGTCGACGAGCTGACCGCCCCGTGCCAGGGCGTCTACTACCAGAAGCACATGACGCACCACCTGATCCCCGAGCTCCCCCGGGACTGGATCGCCGGCCTCACCAACGTCCTGCTCATCCGCGACCCGGCCGAGGTGGTGGCCTCCTACGTCCGCTCGCGCGCCGACGTCGTCGCCGAGGACATCGGGCTGGTGCAGCAGGCCGAGCTGGCGGACCTGCTCGGCCCGGACGTCCCGGTCATCGATGCTGCCGACTTCCTCCGCGAGCCCGAGGGCTACCTGCGCTGGCTGTGCGCATACGTCGACGTCGCGTTCACCGACGCGATGCTGCACTGGCGGGCCGGACCCCGCGACTCCGACGGCGTCTGGGCGCCGCACTGGTACGCCGCGGTGCTGGCCTCGACGGGCTTCGAGCCGTACCGGCCACGGGCCGCCGTCGAGCTGCCCACCGCGGCCAGGACAGCCGTCGAGCGGAGCCGGCCGCACTACGAGCGGCTACACGAGCGCCGGGTCCGACTGTGAGGAACGGTCGAACCGCCGGCGCAGCAGCTGCCATGCCGCCTGCACGCCGGCGACGGCCCAGGCGCACACCGCGAGCAACAGCACCGCGACGATGCCGTCGAGCCAGTAGTGGTTGCCGGTGACGACGACGATGAGCACCGTGAGCACCGCGTGCGCTGGGCCGATCCAGCGCCACCGGCTCGGACTGACCTGCCAGACGTACCAGCCGACGAGCACCGCCCAGGCCACGTGCACCGACGGCATCGACGACAGTTGATCGGTGGCCAAGCCGTTGCTGTAGACGGACTGGCCGTAGCGCAGGGCGGTGTCGACGATGCCCGGCAGCATGCGCGGGGGAGCGACCGGGATGAGCTGCACCAGCAGGCAGGCCAACGTCGTCCAGGCCATCACCTGGCGGATGGGGCGGTAGCGGTCGCGGTGGCGTACGAACAGCCATAGCAGGAACAGCAGCATGCCGGTGAAGTGCATGGTGGCGTAGTAGAGGTTCGCGGCCTGCACGACCAGCGGGTGACCCAGCACAAGATGCTGCGTCCACCGCTCGGAGGGCAGGCGCAGATCGTGCTCGATCCGCTCGATGGTGCGGGCGTGCGAGAAGGCGCCGGTCGTTCCGGCGGCGGCCAGCGTGCCGACGTACTGCCACAGCCCGTACAGGAAACCGATCACCGCTATCTCGCGAGCGAACGCGCCCACCGTGCGGGCCCGCTGGTCGGGGACGACGGCCAGCGCGACCCCGGCGCCCATGAGCACGCCGGCCAGACCCCACGACTGGTCGATGCTCAGCGAGACGGTCTGCACCGGTCGAAACTACCGCCCGGTCAGGTCAGGACGAGCCGTAGGAGCAGCTCATGATCAGGCGCGCGGCAGAGTGGCGACCACGAGGTCGGCGATGATGGCGTACCCGGTCGTGCGCGGGTGGATGTCCTGGTACTGGCAGTAGAAGGTCAGCGTGCAGATCTTGGCCGCCGGCACCGGGATCCGCCCGTACGGCGGCAGCGAGGTGGTCTCGGTCAGCGAGCCGTAACCGCCGAATGCCGTCGTGACGTCGACGAACCGGCCGCCGGCCGCGACGTACGCCTGCTGCAACTGCGGGTTGATCAGCGACTTGAACGCGGTCACCGACAGCGACGCCAGCGAGCGCAGGTTCGCATCCTTGGACAGCAGGTTGCCGAGCAGCACGTCGGGATAGGTCGTACCGACGATGCGCGTGCTCGGGCCGGCCGCGGCGCGCACCTTGCCCAGGATGGACGTCAGGTTGGTGCCGACCTTCCCGACGCTCGTCGTCAGGCAGGTCAGCGCGTCGGTGCGCACACCGCAGGGGATGACGTCGTTGCCGCCGATCGAGATGGTGATCAGTGCGATGTGTCCGCGATGGGCTTCCAGGAAGGCGACCGCGGCGGCCGTCTGGGTCGACGAGTAGTGCGCCGCGCCGGGGCCGTACTGCCCGCTCGTGCATCCCGGCGACGACAGCATCGACGCCGTGGTCGCCCCGCCGCACCCGAAGTTGGCCAGCGTGTAGCGGTAGCCCTTGGCCTTCGCCTTGCGCACGACCTGGTACGCGAAGCCGTTGGTCGTGGTCGTGCCCCGGCCGCGGGCGGTGGCCTGGTACCCGGCGGCGTAGGAGTCTCCGAGCGAGACGTAGTACTGGGTGCCGGACGTGACCGGCGCCGACGGGAACGTCGCCCCGGTCGGCGATGACGAGATCGGCGATGAACCGGTCGCTGTCGACGGCGCGGAACTCCGACCGGCCGAGGTCGTCCGGGTGGTCGGGCCCGAGCCGTCGCTGGAGCCTGAACACCCCGCGAGGGCGAGCGTCGTGACAAGGCCGAGCGCGGCCAGCAGGCGAGCGTGCATCCGACCATCCTCGCAGGCGCGCTCACGCCTGCCGGCGGGCAGGATGACGCCATGAGCGTGACGGTGCAGCTACGGATCGCCACCTTCAACATCCGCACGTCGACCGGCCGCGACGGGTGGAACCGGTGGTGGTTGCGGCGGCCGGCCTGCATCGAGGCGATCCGCGGCTTCGGTGCCGACATCGTCGGCCTGCAGGAGGTCCGACCCGGCCAGCTGCGCGGCGTGCGCCGAGCGTTCAGCACCTGGACGGTGGTGGGGGACGGCCGCAGTGCCGATGGCGGTGGCGAGCACGCCTCGGTGCTGGTCGCTCCCGACACGTGGGCGGTCGAGTCGAGCGAGACCCGGTGGCTGTCCGAGACGCCCGCCGAGGCCGGTTCGATCGGGTGGGACGCGAGCCACCCGCGGATCGCGACGCTGGTGCGGCTGCGCCGGGGCGACACCGTGCTCGGGGTGGCGAACACCCACTTCGACCACCGCGGGCCGCGCTCGCGCCGCGAGAGCGCAGCCCTGCTCGCCGGATGGCTGCGCGCCGAGGACGACCGCCCCTGGGTGATCACCGGTGACCTCAACGCCGAACCGACATCGGCGCCGTTGCAGGTGCTGCACGAGGCGGGGTGGGCCGACACCCTGCCCGTCGACGCCGGCGGCACCGAGCATGCGTTCACGGGTGCGCAGGACCGTACGCGCATCGACTACGTCCTCACCGGCCCCGGCGTCCGCGCCGGCTCGGCGTGGGTCGGGCATGAGCGGCCGCGTGGCCGGTTGCCCAGCGATCACTGGCCGGTGATCGCCGACCTCGCCGTGGACGGGTCTGTGGATCGCTAGCTCAGGCCCGGGTCACACAATAAACGGGTGCGACCACACAGCGGCACCCTGCTCACCGTCGAGACCCCGGGCTACCGAGGCCCCGTCCACGTGCGCGAGGACGGACCGGTCGACGGCCCGGTCCTCGTGCTGCTGCACGGGTTCAGCGGGTCGCTGCACTGGTTCGACCGCGTGGTGCCCTTGCTCGCCGGCACGTTCCGCCTCGTCCGCGTCGACCTGCTGGGTCACGGGTCCACCGGCGGTGCTGGAGCCGACGCACCCGTGCAGGCCCGGGCCGTATCGGCGGTCCTGGACCAGCTCGACGTCGACGACGCGGTCGCGGTCGGGCACTCCTTCGGCGCCGACGTCGCCGTCGAGCTCGCCGAGCACGACGAGCGGATCACCCGGCTGGTGATCGTGACGCAGGCGCCGGACTACTCCGACGCGGTCCTGCCGCGGGGCAACAGGTTGATGACGGTGCCCGTGCTGGGCCGCGCGATGTATCGCGCGGCCGTGGTGGCGGTGATCGGCCTCGGCGCCGTCGCCGGCCGGGTCCGGCCGGCGCAGCGAGCGCTGGCCGCGCGGGCGGTGGCCGACTTCCGCGCGCTGTCGCCGGCGATGTTCCGGGTGGTGCTCGTCGAGC
>CAZZZE010000063.1:2063-11261 GCA_964658365.1 uncultured Jatrophihabitantaceae bacterium | reverse complement strand
GTCGTGGTCGCACTCGTAGAAGTAGACGAGGCTGATGAGGTCCTCGTCCGGCGCCTCGGCCTGCGGCGGCAGCACGCGGTGCCGGTTCGACTTCCAGCGCTCGCCCGTCCAGCGGGCCAGCAGGTCGCCGGTGTTGATGGTCAGCGCCCCGGGGACGTAGGGCGCGTCGGCCCAGCCGCCGTCCTCCGTCCAGATCTGCAGCCCGCCCTTGCCCGGCTCGCGGTCGAGGATGGTGACCGTGCCGAAGTCGGTGTGCGGGCCGATGCGGAACTGGTTGGTGGCGGGCGCCCCGGTGACGTCCACCGGTGGGTACCGGTTGACGTTCAGGGTGTGCGTCGCGTGGCCGGTGTGGCGGGTGAAGAAGTCGTCGGACAGCCCGAGCGCGGCAGCGCACAGCCGCAGCAGGTCGTCGGCCAGCGCGCGCATCGTCGCGAGGTAGGTGACGAGGTGGTCCTGCAGCGACGGAACCTCGCTGGGGTAGACGTTGCGCTGGAACCAGTACGCGTCGATCTCGGCGTCGCCGGTCGGCCGGTCGGCGCCGACCGAGTACGACTCCTTGAGGTCCGGCGGCGTCGCGGTGCCCTCGCTGTAGCCGTTGGCCTCGACGCCCGGCGGCAGCCAGCCGCGGCCCTGCACCGAGACCGCGTAGCGGGCCTTGAGCTCGGCCGGCAGCGCGAAGAACGTACGGGCGGCGGCGCGCACGCCGGCGGCCTGCTCGACGGGCACCTCGTGCCCGGTGATCAGGAGGAACCCGACATCCTGCAGCGCCGTGTCGACCTGCGCCGCGACGGCCGCCCGATCGTCGGCCTCGCCGTAGAACCAGGGTTGCAGATCGATGATGGGGATGCCCATGCTCAGACTCCGATGTCCTCGTTCCAGAGTTCGGGTCGGTCGGCGATGAAGTCGCTCATCAGGCGCACGCACCGCTCGTCGTCGAGCAGGACGATCTCCACGCCGTGCTCGGCCAGCCAGTCGTGCCCGCCGACGAAGGTGCGCGCCTCACCGATGACGACGCGCGAGATGCCGAACTGGCGGACGAGACCGCTGCAGTACCAGCACGGCGACAGCGTGGTCACCATCGTGGTGCCGCGATAACTGGCCTGCCGCCCGGCGTCGCGGAACGCCGCCGTCTCACCGTGCGTCGACGGGTCGCCGTCCTGCACGCGGCGGTTGTGCCCGCGACCCAGCACCTGCCCGTCGAGCGACATCAGCGCCGCGCCGATCGGGATGCCGCCCTCTGCGAGGCCTGCCTCGGCCTCCTCGACCGCGATCGCGAGCCAGGCGTCGAAGTCCGTCACGCGACCAAGGCGGCCTTCGGGCGCAGGACGCGCGACAAGACCAGGAACAGCGCGGCGGCGAGCACGAAGCCGACCTCGAAGGTGAGGTCGCCGATCGCCGGGTGCGCCTTGGGGATCGGGGCGATGTACTTGGTCTGATCGCTGAACAACCAGATGGACACCACCCCGGCCACCAGCATCGAGATCGGCCCGGCCCAGTTGACGTGCTGCGTGTCGGCGTAGAGACGGCTGCTGTCGGTGCCGCGGCGCAGGTACCGGTCGACGAACACGACGCCGAGCCACGGCCCGACCCAGTAGGCGATGACGAGCAGGAAGTTCTCGTAGGCGTCGGTGTTGTTGAGGTACTTGAAGGCCAGGATCGTGCCGACGACGCCGAGCCCGGCAGCCACGGCGGCCCGCGCGGCGTGCGTCGGCAGCCGCACGCCCATGGCCATGAACGACAGCGAGCCCGAGTACATGTTGATCGCGTTGGCGCACACCGCGCCGATGACGATCGCGAGCAGGGTCAGCTTGCCGAGCCAGGTGGGCACGAGGTCGGTGAACGACGACGGGTCGACGGCCTTCTTGCCCGCGGTGACCGCGGCGGCGCCGGCCGTCTCGAGCAGCGTGCACGACCAGAACACGCCGAGCCCGGACCACAGGGCCACCGGGCCGGGCCTGGTGTCGGGGGCGAGGTAGCGCGTGTAGTCGGCGGCGTAGGGGTTCCAGCCGGCCGCGTAGCCGAACGTCGCGCCGGTCATGATCAGGAACCCGCCGACGCCGCCGTCGTACCCGGGCCGGAAACCGGTGTGCGCCTTGCTCAACACCCAGATGCTGGCCACGACGAAGATCGCGAACAGCACCGGGAAGGCGAACCGCTCGGCGGCCTGCACGAGATTGTGCCCGAAGAAGGCCAGCGCCAGCTCGGCCACGACCACGAGGAGCAGGCACAGTCCCTTGGGCAGCCCGCTGACCAGCGTGTGCAGCGCCAGCGCTCCGCTGATGCTGTTGACCGCGAACCAGCCGATGCCGGCGATCAGCGCGTTCAGCCCGGCGGGGAGGATGTTGCCCACGAACCCGAACGCCGAACGGCTGATGACCATCTGCGGCAGCCCGGCCTTCGGGCCCCAGGTCGAGAGCAGGCCCTGCGTGCCGGAGCCGACCGCGGTGCCCAGCACGATGGCCGCGAACGTCTGCCAGAACGTCAGCCCGAACGCGAGCGGGCCGAGGATGCCGACGCCGACCGTCGCGAACTCCATGTTCGGCGACGTCCAGGTCCACAGCAGCTGCAGCGGCGAGCCGTGCCGGGCCGCCACCGGGATGAACTCGGCGCCGCCGGGTTCGACGGCCACCAGCTTGGAGCCGTAGTCGACCAGTTCTTCGGCGATCTCGGGCGGGACAGTCGCAGTCATGGCGGACACCCTGGCACCGGTTCGTGTCACCCGCGTTACGCGCCTGGCAAGCTGTGCCGATGACGCACTGGCACCCCCTGGAAGCCGATACCGGCGCCGCGTTCTTCGCGAGCGCACCGCACGTGTATCGCTACCAGCTGCACTACGACACCCCGCCGGCGACGGTCTGGGAGTCGCTCGCCTCCGACGAGTCGCTGGCGGCGTGGGGTGCGGCGGTCAAGGACGTCCACTGGACGACGCCGCGCCCGTTCGGGGTGGGCACCGAGCGCGAGGTCGTGCTGGCCGGCGGCCTGGCCCGGGTTCGCGAGCGGTTCTTCCGCTGGGACGAGGGCCGGGGTTACTCCTTCGCCGGCTACGAGGCCAGCTTCCCGCTGTTCCGCCGCTTCGCGGAGGACTACGTCGTCGAGCCGGACGGCGACGGCACGCTGTTCACCTGGACCGTTGCGGTCGAAGCGAAGCCGAAGTTCGCGCTGCCGGTACGGCTGCTGAGCCCGGTGAACGCCTTCGCCTTCGGCCGGATGGCCGCCGACGGCAAGAAGTATTTCGCGCGCTGAGTACCGCTACTCAGGTCCCGTCCGCAGAACACCGGCAGGGTCCTAGCCATGACGAACTCACCGGCTTCCAAGACCACGTCCGCCTTCTACCTGCAGTCGATCATCGCCTTCTCGGTCGCCCTCGGCGTCGTGATCGTCGGCGAGGTCTACCTCCCGGTCCCATCCTGGACCCGCGCCTTCCTGGCCATCGGCACCCTGTTCCTCGTCTCGTCCACGTTCAGCCTCGCCAAATGCGTGCGTGACCAGCAGGAGACCGAGACGGTGGTCAGCCGCATCGACCGGGCCCGCATCGAGCGGATGCTCGCCGAGTACGACCCCTACCGGGTGCCGACCCCGCCAGCTGGCGCGGACACCCCGCAAAACGCCCCCTATCCCGCGTACCCGGCCACCCACTCCTGACCCCTGTCCCGCATGAATACCCCCTTCAGCCGGTGCCGACCGGCTGACGGGGGTATTCCTGTCGGCCCCCGTACCCTGCGCAGCATGCCGGCCGTACGGATCCCCGTCGCCGGCGTCCGGCTGTCGCTGTGGCGGGCGGTGACGATCTTCCGCCTCGCCGCGCTGCTGATCGACCTGGCGCTCATCGTCCGGTGGCACTCGATCTACCAGCGACCGGCGCTGTCGCTGTTGGCCGGCGCCGCCATGACCGCCGTGACGCTCGCGGTCGGCGCCGCCGCGCTCACCGGCCGCGCCCACCGCGTAGGCATCGTCGCCCTCGACATCGCTGCGACCGCTGGGCTGACCCTGCTCAGCATCCCGGTGCAGACCGCGTCCCAGCAGCACGGCGGCATGGTCACGCTGACGAGCATCTGGGCCGCCGGCCCGACCCTCGAGGCGGCATTCGTGGCCGGCCCGGTGGGCGGGGTCGCCGCCGCTGTGGTGCAGTACCTGGCCAGCGTCGTCGTGGCCGACAACGGCGACGGCCGCACGCTCTACAGCGGGGTGCTGCTGTTGCTGGCCGGTGCCGTGGTCGGCGTCGTCAGCCGGTTGGCCGTACGCGCCGAAGACGACCTGCGTGCGGCGTCGGCCGCGCAGGCGGCGGTGGCCGAGCGCGAACGACTCGCCCGCCAGATCCACGACGGCGTGCTGCAGGTGCTCGGCCTGGTCCACCGCACGGGCCAGGACGCCGGCGGCCCGTGGCCGGCTATCGCCGCCGCGGCCGCCGAGCAGGAAGCCGCGCTCCGAGGTCTGATCACGTCCCGGCCGCTCGAGCGCGAGGGGGTCGAGCTCGGCGCGGCCCTGCGGTCCCTGCGCTCGGCGCGGGTGACGATCTCGACCCCGGCCGACCCGGTGAGCATGTCGTCGGACGCGGCGCTCATGGTCGCCGACGCCGTGCGCGCGGCCCTGCACAATGTCGACCAGCACGCGGGCCCCGATGCGCACGCGTGGGTGCTGCTCGAGGACGCCGACGGCGCGGTCCGGGTCACCGTCCGCGACGACGGCGCGGGTATGCCGCCCGACCGGCTGTCCGCCGCGGAGCGGCAGGGCCGCGTCGGGGTGGCCCGCTCCATTCGCGGCCGCATCGAGGATCTCGGCGGCACGTGCACGATCGTGTCGGTACCCGGCGAGGGGACGGAGATCGACATGAGCATCCCGGTGACGCGATGAGCGCGCGCGTGCTGATCGTCGACGACCACCCCATCTGGCGCGACGCCCTGGAGCGGGACCTCCTCGACGCCGGCTACGAGGTGGTGGGCGCGTGCGCCGACGGCGAGAGCGCGGTACGCATCGCGCCGGCCACCCGCCCAGACGTCGTGCTCATGGACCTGCAGCTGCCGGGCATCTCCGGCGTCGAGGCCGCGGGTGCGCTCGTCGCGGCCGACCCGTCCGTGCGCATCCTGATGTTCTCCTCCTCGGGTGAGGACGCCGACGTCCTGGCCGCGGTCAAGGTCGGCGCGCGGGGCTACCTCGTGAAATCGGCGAGCCGGGCGCAACTGCTTGCCGCCGTCGAGCGCACCGCGGCCGGCGAGGCGACGTTCTCCCCCGGCCTGGCCGCGCTCGTGCTCGGCGAGTACCGCCGGATCGGTCGCGACGAGCCGGCCCCGGCGGCCGTCCTGACCGACCGCGAAACCGAGATCCTGCGGTTGGTGTCGACGGGCCTGACCGCCAAGCAGATCGCCGGCCGGCTGACCGTCTCCCACCGCACCGTGCAGAACCACATCCAGAACACCCTGCAGAAGCTGCAGCTGCACAACCGCGTGGAGCTCACGCGGTGGGCGATCGAGCAGGGCCTGACCGAGTAGCGGGATTTCGTCGGTGCCCCCGACCACACTATGGGCATGCGCGACCGGTCCCCCGTCCCGAACACCCGCCGGTGGGACGCGCTGAACGCCGCGGCCACGATCGTGCTGGTCGTCGCCGGTGCGCTGGTCGGCATCACCCATGGCAGCGCGCGCTACGGGTGGCTCGCGGTGGCCGTCGCGTTGACGGCACTGCAGGTGCTGGCCACCTCCCGCGTCCGGGCCGCGCAGCGCCGCGCCACCCGCGCCGCCGAGCAGGTCGCCGAGGACATCCGAACCTCTGCGAACTACGCGATCTCCGCCGCTTTCACCCCGATCCTGCGGCTGGTCACCGAGCTGTTCGAAGCGCGCGACGACACGCAGCGTGCAGCCATCCGGGCGCAGATCGTCACCTCCGTCGTCTACGCGGCCGCATCGTCGATCGGTCCCGACCAGGGCGTCCGCGCCTGCTTCTTCGTCCTCGACGAGGACGACGACGCGGCGGGCGACGCCCGGCCACGCCGGCTGCGCTGGACCGGCCAGCAGGCCGGCCGGGCCGACGAGCCGCGCTCACCGTTCGTTGCGGGGACGGAGTCCGGCGACGCCGCCATCGCCATGGTGATGGACGACAGCTACCTGTTCTGCCGCGACATCGAGGTCGATCCGCCGCCGGGTTGGGACGCGCACGAGCACGCCTACCGGACGTTTCTCTCCGTGCCCGTCCGCGGCGTCGATCACGCCACCGGGATGCTCACCGTCGATTCGCTGCAGCCCGGTGACCTGGATCCGGATCGCGACCGGCCGATCGTCCTTGTCCTGGCCCGCATCCTGGCCATCAGCCAGATCTCGGCCGGGGCGTAGGACGTGCCCGCGATGTCGGACCCCTGCCCTACCGTCGGCCTGGTACGCATCCCACTCCCGGTGGGTATTCTCGAACGTGTCGACCCAGGAGGTCCCATGGCCAAGCAGGAAGCGGTGCAGCGGGTGACACCGTCGACCGATCCGCAGGTGGAAGCCATGATCACCGACCCCGCGGCCTACTTCGCCAGCGCCCGGTCCGCGGCCCGTCGCGAGGCCCGCATCTACGTCCGGACCCGGGCCCAGCACCCGCGTCCGGCGTAGCGCTTCCGGCTCGGCTGGCCGATAACGTTTTCGCCTGACGTTCACCCCCTGGCCCGCCCTCCACCACGCAACGTGATGTACGACCAGCCGGTGGCGGTCGAGCGCGCACGCCCGAAGACCCGTCGTTACGGTGTGGTAACAGCGCCGGCACTCCGAGGGGATGTCGCGCAACGCCAGTGATGGGAGCGAACACACAGTGGTCGACGTCCAAGCCGAACTTGACCGGGCCGGTCTGCAGAACCCGCACGTGCGTGAGTACGTGACGTACTGGGCGGGGGTCACCCAGCCCGACCGGATCGAGGTTGTCAGCGCCTCCGACGACGCCCGCCTGATCGAGGAAGCGCTGGCCGACGGCGAGATCCTGCCGGCCGGCGAGGGGCTGTACTACTCCCGCAGTCACCCGAAGGACACCGCGCGCTCCGAGGAGCGCACGATCGTGGCCACCGCCGACCCTGCCGACAAGGGCGTCTACGACAACTGGCGCCCGTCGTCGGAGATGAAGCCGCTGCTGACCGGCCTGATGGCGGGCCAGTCGCGCGGCAAGACCATGTACGTGGTGCCCTACCTGATGGCCCCGCCCGGCTCACCGCTTGAGGCCTACGCCGCCGGTGTCGAGCTCACCGACACCCGCAGTGTCGTGCTGCAGATGATCCGGATGGCCCGCGTGGGCGTGGCGCACGTCGAGTCGCTGGCCGACCCGAGCTCGTTCGTCAAGGGCGTGCACGTCACCGGCGACCTCGAGTCCCTCGGGCACGGCACCCCCAACGACCAGCGCTACTTCGTGACGATCGCCGACGAGCGCACCATCCTGCACTTCGGCTCGTCCTACGGCGGCAACGCGCTGCTGGGCAAGATCGCCCACGGCCTGCGGCAGGCGGCCTACGACGGCTGGAAGTCCGGCGAGTTCCTGGCCGAGCAGTTCATGCTGCTGGGCATCACCGACAAGCAGACCGGCAGGAAGTACCACATCTGTGGCGGCTTCCCGAGCGCGTCCGGCAAGACCAACCTGGCCATGATGCTGCCGCCCGAGGGCATGGGCGAGCGCTACCACGTCGAGTTCTACGGCGACGACATCGCCTGGCTGCGGGTCGACCCCGAGGACGGCAAGATCTACGGCATCAACCCCGAGTTCGGCGTCTTCGGCGTTGCCAAGGACACCAACGAGAAGACGAACCCCACGGCCGTCGACTCGATCCTGCCGGGCACGGGTTCGATCTTCACCAACGTCGCCTACAACGAGAAGACCCAGGAGGTGTGGTGGGAGGGCAAGACGCCCGCGCCGCCCACCGACCTCGAAGGCTGGCGGGACTGGAAGGGCGAGCTCGTCAGCGAGCGCGGCGATGACGCCAAGACCGAGCCGTGGGCGCACCCGAACAGCCGGTTCACCACCACGCTGGCGAACGTTCCGAACATCGCGCCGGACTTCGAGAACCCCAAGGGCGTCCCGATCGACGCGATCATCTTCGGCGGTCGTACCAGCGACCGAGAGCCGCTCGTGCGCGCGTTCCACGACGTCGCCGAGGGGGTCTATGACGGGTTGACGCTGGGCGCCGAGGCCACGTTCGCGGCCGAGGGCGTCGACGGGCAGCTGCGTTACGACCCGATGTCCATGCGCCCGTTCATGAGCTACCCCGAGGGCCCGTACGCGGCGCACTGGCTCAAGGTCATCGGCGAGGCCACCGAGCTGCCGATCTTCGCCCACGTCAACTGGTTCCAGCGCAGCCCCGTCGACAAGCACTTCCTCTGGCCCGGCTACCGCGACAATCTGCGGCCGCTGCTGTGGTTGTGCGCGCTGAAGAACGGCGAGGTCACCGGCCGGCAGACCGCGGTCGGGATCATCCCCACCAAGGAGGAGCTCGACCTCGACGGCGTCGACATCACCCCTGAGGACCTCGACACCATCCTGACCATCGACGTCGAGCGCTGGCGTCAGGAGATGACGTTCCGCGAGGCGCACCTGCGCCAGTTCCCGAACCTGCCGGACGAGATCTGGGAGGCCCACCAGCGTGTCACCAAGGCGCTGGACGACGCGACGTAGGTCGATGCTGCGTAGGTCGTTGCTGCGAGGACGGGTGGCCTGCGCCCCGGTCAGGCCAGGCGGACCTGCTCGCCCCGGATCGCGACGACGTCGCCACGCTGCAGCTGCCGCCCGCGGCGCGTCTCGGGCTCGCCGTTCACGGTGACCGCGCCGCCGGCGAGCAGGGCCTTCGCGTCGCCCCCGGCGTCGACGAGGTCGGCGAGCTTGAGCAGTTGCCCGAGCCGGATGGACCCGTCACGGATCGGCACGTCACGCACGCCGCCATCATGCCCCGTCGACTCGCGGCCGGCCTCATGCAGCACCATGGAGTGATGGACGAATCGAAGCAGCAGCCGCGGCCGGTCAACCGCGCCGCGCGGGTGTCCCTCGCCTTCGCCCTGGCCGCCCTGTTCGTGGGTTCGTTCGACCGGCTCGGCGCGGCCGTCGGCCTGGTGGCCGTCGCGTTCGGCATCTGGGGCGTGCTCATCGGCGAGAAGACCGAGACCGGTATCCCGGCGTCGGTGTTCGGCATGGTGCTGGGCGTGTTGGCCGTGTTGTGGGCCGCCGCGGCCTACGCCTCCCGCTAGCGGGCTGATC
>CAZZZE010000063.1:0-1963 GCA_964658365.1 uncultured Jatrophihabitantaceae bacterium | reverse complement strand
TCGGCGGCCAGCGTGATCAGGCCGTCGCCGGAGTTGAAGGCGTTCGGGGCGCACGTCATCGGCTCGATCGCCACGGCCCGGCGATGGCTCGGACGGCCGGGGGCGTGCACGGTGTAGACCTGCACCCACTGCGACGTGGTGTCCCAGCCGATCCGGACGCCGGCCCCGTCCGGGCCCACCAGCTCGGCCGACGCCCGTCCGTCGGTGAAGGCAACCCCGGTGAAGGCGTGATCCAGTTCCGTCGCGCCGATCGGCCGGGCGAGGCGGAAGTCCAAGCCGGCAGCGTCGACCGGAGCGGACCGGCGGGGCAGCAGCCGGTCGTCGGCCAGCAGCACCGTGTCGCAGGGCAGCCGGAAGGTCCACTCGTCGAGCAGCGAGTCGCCGCCGACGGTCAGGTACGGGTGCCCGGACAGGCCGATCGGCGCCGCGTCGTCCCCGGTGTTGGTGGCCTCGATCCGCAGGTGCAGACCGGCGTCGTCGAGGGTGTAGCGGGCGCGGACCGTGACCGCGAAGGGATAGCCGGGTCGGGGCCAGAGCTCGAGCTCGAGCGACACCGAGTCCGGCTGCTCGTCGAGCAACCGCCACCGCTGCCACAGGCCCAGCCCGTGCAGGGCGTTGCCACGACCCACCTCGTCGACGGGCAACTGGTGCCGTAGCCCGCCGAAGCGGTAGTTGCCGCCGGCGATCCGGTTCGGCCAGGGCGCGAGGACCGCCCCCGCGAACGGCGGTGTCGGTACCGCCGCGTCCTCGCGGTAGAGCAGCTCGCGACCGTCGTGCTGCAGCCCGCACATCGCAGCGCCGACGGCCGTGATCTGCGCGGTGTAGGCGCCGCTGTGCAGCGAGGTCATCGGGCGCCACGCACGGGTGCTGCCGGCCGCGACGCGGGCGTCGGTCATCGCTTCGGCCTCTCGTTCGGGTGCTGGCTGGACCCGCGTTTCGTAGGGTGGCCGCCGCCGGCACGGTTCGCACGCTCCGACGACGTGGCACTCGAGCCGCCTGTGGGATTCGAACCCACGACCTACCGCTTACAAGGCGGTTGCTCTGGCCAACTGAGCTAAGGCGGCAAACGGAACACAGGCTACCCGGGACGCTGGCTGCGCCGGGGTTCGCTGATCTAGTGTTCGGTGCCCGGCACGACCACCGATGGGAGCAGCCGATGCGCCGCGTGCTCGCCGCGATCGTCGCCGCCCTGGCCGTCTGCACGGTGGTCGGTCCGGTGCCGGCAACCGCGGCGGCGCACGTGCCGGTCATCGTGATCGACCCGGGTCACAGCCGCACCATCCGCGCCGTGGACCCCCGCACCGGCCTGCGCGTCGACGACTACGAGAACGAGCCGGAGATGCGCAACGTCTTCGCGGTCGCGCAGCTCGTCGCCGCACAACTCAGGGCGCTCGGCTACCGCGTCGTCATGACCAAGACGTCGGTGAACCAGCGGCGCAGCCTCGCCGCCCGCGCGCGCATCGCGAACGCCGCACACGCCGACCTCGCCATCTCGATCCACGACCAGGCCGGGCGCAACGGCGGCATCGGCTTCCGCACGGGCAACAACATCGTCTACTACCAGTCCGTCGGCGATTACCGTGCCACTCCCCGGGGCCATCACGTCGTCTTCCGCAACGCCCGGGTCGCGCGGCTGAGCAAGCGGTATGCCAAGGAGTTCGCCCACGCGCGCGGCGCGGTGCAGCACGTCCACCCCCGGGTCCGCGGCAACGTCGGCTACAACCTCGGCTCGCGCGGCCTGGCTCCGGGCAACATCTGGATCGTGCAGCTGCTCGCGCGCATGCCGTGGATCTACAACGAGGCGGGCGGCAACAGTTCGGGGCATGTCGGGCTCACCGCCAAGGACCGCCGCACCTACGCCCGTTCCCTGGTCGCCGGCGTCGAGGCCTGCATCCCGCCGCCGAAGCGGACCTGATCGTCGAGTTGTTCTCGCTGGGCGGCGCTGTGGCCCCGCCCAGCGAGA
>CAZZZE010000062.1:4172-11263 GCA_964658365.1 uncultured Jatrophihabitantaceae bacterium | reverse complement strand
GCCCAGATCAACCTCGTCACGAACGACATGGCAGCCGCGGTGGAGTTCTACCGGCTGCTCGGGTGGGAGTTCGAGGTCACGCCTGACGGCGTGCACGCAGCCACGCACATCGCACCCGGTGTGCGGGTCGAGCTCGACACAGGCACGTTTGCCTCCGTATGGAACGCAGGTGCGGTAATGGCGCCCGGCGGAACCCTGCTGATCGCGTCGATGGACACCCGAATCGACGTCGACACCGTCTTTGCAGACATTGTCGACAGGGGACACGCGGTGGTGCAGCGGCCGCATGATGCTTTCTGGGGCGCGCGGTTTGCCATTGTCGCTGATCCTGATGGACATCAGATTGGACTCATGAGCCCAACGGATGACGACGCTCGATATTGGCCGCCGCGGCAGGCGATCTGATCCGAGGTGTCCGGGAGCGGATCCCTCACCGGACACGGATTTCTACGGTGTGCCCACCTCGAACCTAGGCTGAACGCCGTGACATCACGCCCGCTTCTCGTCGTGCTCGCCGGCAGGCCGGGCACGGGCAAGACGACACTCGCGCGCCGGCTCGCTGCCGAGCTTCCCGCCGCCTACCTTCGCATCGACGCCATCGAAACAGCCGTGGTCCGCTGCGGTCTGGCGAAGCGCCCCGTCGGACCCGTCGGCTACGTCGTCGCCCATGAGGTCGCCGCCGCCAACCTCTCACTCGGCGTGCCGGTCGTCGTTGACGCTGTCAACCCGGTCCCCGAGGCGCGAGCAGGTTGGCAAGCCTTCGCCCACGTCGCAACACTCGTCCTTCTCGAGACAACAATCCTCGACCAACGCGAACACCAGCGCCGCGTTACGGCCCGGACGCCGGACCTGGTCGATCAGGTCGTGCCGACCTGGCAAGAGGTTACGAGTGCCGAATACATCCCGTGGGACGACGAGCGGGACGGACGCCGGAGCTCCGTCGACATGACGGACCCGGACCATGCCTTTACCGAAGTCCTTGACGTGCTCACGCGATCGAGATCATCCACATGATCGGAACCGTGCCCACGACTGACATGCCCGCGAGGGACCCGCTCGCAAAACATGGCGGCCAGTCGAGAGGCGTCGCTTCTTCGCCCGGCCCACAAGGCGATCGCGCTGCGATCGGTGATGGCACTGGGCTACATAGCCTGTTGGCATGGGTTCGAGCTGGGACGCGCGTCGACCGGAGTCGTAGTTCGATTGCCGTCTGGTCGTTTCGTGCGCGGGCGTGGCCTGCGTCGGCCACTTCCGGCAGGCCCGGTCCCGTTCACGGGTTGTACCTGCTCGGGAAACGTCCACCGCCCACAGCGTGGGAGATGAGGTGGCGTCGCTGGCCGGACTTCCGGCTACCGGCCGATCGATATGCCGCCGGCGAGATGTGGCGTGAGGTGTGGCGCAAAGCAGCCGACGAACGGGTGGAGGTCGCGTACAACCGGCGGCCGCGGCAGGACCGAACCGCGCTCGCCTGTCTCGCCGTCCCTGGATGGTGTGCCTGCTGTTGAGGCAGTCGCCTACGTCCGCGAACGCTACGACCCGCACGCGGTCGAAACGCCGCTGGCAGCGGCGTTACGTCACGCGGTTCCACAAGACCTGATCTGCGTACGGGACGTTTACGCCGGGATGCGTCCCGCAAAAGCGACCCTTTGCGGGGGGCATGCGGAGTCGTCGTGGGCCTGTCGGAGGCCGGTTCGCTTTGCGGGCGCCAGCAGCGGCTCACTGAACCATGATCAACCAACCGCTCACGCCGAGATGAGCGCGGCGGAGGGGCCAGCTTCGGCGCTGGATCGGGTTCGTTCGATTGACGGCGAACGGTGCTGTTTCGTCCATCGCCTGCGGGCTCAGCGGTGTTGTCGCGGCCGACTCGTCGAAGGCAACCCAACCCGCGGTCTGCTCTGTACCGCGCTCATCGATGATCGCCTTGCGTGTCTATACACTGAGTGTATTCTCTCGGGTATGACTGTATCGATGGCGTTGCTGGGGTTGCTCGAACGCGAGCCGAGTCATGGCTATGACCTCAAGCGCGAGTACGACGCGTACTTCGGGCGTGGCAAGCCGGTTCCGTTCGGTCAGGTGTATTCGACCTTGGGTCGCCTGGCACGGGATGGGAGGGTGAAGGTAGGCGAATCCGAACCGGGAGCCGGCCCGGACCGCAAGCGGTACGTGATCACCGCGCACGGCGTCACCGAGATCGAGGGCTGGCTGGTCGAACCGGTCGAACCGGAGCCTCACCTGCAGTCCGTGCTGTTCGTCAAGGTGGTGTTGGCGCTCATGTCGGGCCGCTCGGCCGAGACCTACCTCGACACCCAGCGCAGCGCGCACCTGCAGCGCATGCGCGAGCTGACCGAGATCAAGCGCAACGGCGATCTCGTCGATTCTCTGCTCGCCGACCACGGCCTGTTCCACCTCGAGGCCGACCTGCGCTGGATCGACCTGACCTCAGCCCGCCTCGGCGCGCTGGCTGAGTCGGTGCGGCCGTGAACGCGGATACGGAGGCCGTCCTGCAAGCGGTCGATGTGGAGTTGTCCTTCGGCCCGACGCCTGCGCTTCGGGGCGCGAACGTCACCGTGCGCCCGGGCGAGATCCTGGCCGTCATGGGCCCGAGCGGCTCTGGCAAGTCGACGTTGCTGCACTGCCTCGCCGGAATCTTGGTGCCCGACCGCGGGCAGG
The DNA here is from genome assembly GCA_964658365.1 of uncultured Jatrophihabitantaceae bacterium. GTDB lineage: Bacteria > Actinomycetota > Actinomycetes > Mycobacteriales > Jatrophihabitantaceae > Jatrophihabitans. Next base: position 8,593 of record CAZZZE010000062.1, on the reverse strand, counting down.
TCCACTTCGACGGGCAGCGCCTCGACTCCTTGCCGGAGCGTCGGCGCAGCGCACTGCGCCGGGACCGGTTCGGGTTCGTGTTCCAGTTCGGCCAACTCGTCCCGGAACTGACGGCCGAAGAGAACGTCGCGCTGCCCCTACTGCTCAGCGGACTCGCGCGCACCGCGGCCCTGGCACGCGCGCGGTCGTGGCTGACCCGCCTGGACCTCGACGGCCTGGGAGGTCGCCGATCGGGCGAGCTGTCCGGAGGACAGGCACAGCGGGTAGCGCTGGCCCGAGGGCTGGTGGCCGAGCCGAGGATCCTGTTCGCGGACGAGCCCACTGGCGCACTGGACTCACTGACCGGCGAGCGCGTCATGGACCTGCTGTCTACGGCTGCCCGGGCGCAGACGACGACCGTCGTGCTGGTCACCCACGAGGCGCGCGTCGCCGCCTACGCCGACCGGGAGGTCATCGTCCGCGACGGCCGGGTGGCGGCCTTGTCCGGCGAGCGAGTGGTCGTGTGATCCGGCTCGGGCTGCGGCTGACGCTCGGCGGCGGCCGCGAAGCGATCACCCGACTGATAGTGACCGCCGTCGCTGTGGGGATCGGGACGTGCCTACTGCTGCTCACCCTTGCCGCCGTCAACGCAGTCAGCACCCAGAACGGCCGGTACGCGTGGCTCAACGCGGGCTACGCACCGGGCAGCCCGCACACCGCCGGCGTCGACCCGCTGTGGTGGAAGATCACCGGTGATCTCTTCGACGGCCGCACCATCGGGCGCGTCGACATCGCCGAGACCGGTCCACACTCACCCCGTCCCCCTGGGATCTCGACGCTGCCCGGCCCAGGCCAGTACGTCGCTTCACCCGCGCTGTCCGCGCTACTCGCGCGGACACCGGCCGCAGAGCTGGGTGATCGTTACCCCGGCGCGCGCATCGGCACAATCGGCCGCGCCGGGCTCCCCACACCAGACGCCTTGATCATCGTGATCGGCCACCCGGTCTCGACACTGGCCACCGCGCCGCACGCCTCACGCGTGACGACATTCGACGCAGCTTCCCCGGGCGACTGCGGCTGCTACAGCGTCGGCGTCAACGCGAAGGGCATCGATCTCATCCTCGCCGTTGTCGCCGCCGCCCTGCTGTTCCCGGTGCTGATCTTCCTGGGATCCGCCACCCGGGTGACCGCAGCGAGCCGCGAGCAGCGCTTTGCCGCCATGCGCCTCGTCGGTGCGACGACCCGGCAGATCGCCACCGTGTCCGGCGTCGAGTCAGGTGTCGCCGCCGTGATCGGCACGGTTGTCGGCTTCGCGCTGTTCTTCCCCTTCAGGGCACCCGTGGCCTCGATCCCGTTCACCGGTGCAGCCTTCTTCCCCAGCGACCTGTCATTGAGTGTCATTGATGTTCTCGCAGTCGCGCTTACAATCCCGGTCGGTGCCGTCGCCGCCACTCAACTGGCGTTACGGCGGGTACAGGTTTCGCCGCTCGGCGTGACGCGGCGGGTCACCCCCGACCCGCCGCGCGCGCACCGGGTGGTGCCGCTGCTCGCCGGCCTGGCCGAGCTCGGCTACTTCGTAGTCGTGGGCCGGCCCAGCACCACGGCCGGCCAACTCATGGCCTACGTGAGCGGGATCCTGGTCATCATGGCCGGCCTGGTGATCGCCGGACCCTGGCTGACGATGATCGGTGCCCGGCTCATCCTGCGGCGCACGAACCGGCCATCGGTCCTGCTCGCCGGACGCCGGATGGCCGACAACCCGAAGACGGCGTTCCGGGCGATCAGCGGACTCATCCTCGGACTGTTCGTCGCCACCGTGACCGTAGGCATCATCACGACCATCGTCCATTTCCAGGAACACCCCGCCGACGGTGTGGATGGAAACAGCCTGCTGCTTGAGGACTTCTCGGGGCTGGACCCACACGCACCCCGGCCGGCGAGCCCGACCGCATTGATCAACCGGCTGCAGGCGATTCGCGGCGTCGAGGCCGTCGCCATCATTCACGTCCCACCCGGTCCCGCCGATCCCGAGCAGCAACCCGGCCTCATCAGCTGCGACGACCTGGACAGACTCAAAATTCTGGGCCGATGCCCCCCGGGGAGCTCAACGGTAACGATGGAGGCCGACCTCTACCCGCCCAGCCGAAGCCAACGCCACACGACCTGGCCCGCGGCCCACGAGACCCTCGCCCAGACCTCAGCACTCCCGGTTCAGACAATCCTCGTTTCGACCGACGGAACAACCGCCGTACTCGAACGCGCCCGGACCCTGTTCCAACTCACCTATCCGTTCAAGGCGTTCCCGGCCAGCACCCCGGACGAATACAAGATCCAAAACGCGAAGGAGCTCGCCGAGTACCGCCAACTCGCAAACGCAGTAATCCTCGCAAGCCTGCCGATCGCAGGCTGCAGCCTGGCCGTCAGCGTGGGCACAGGCCTAGCAGAACGCAAACGTCCCTTCAGCCTGCTCCGTCTAGCAGGCGTCCCCGTCTCCGTCCTTCGACGTGTCATCGCGTACGAAACGGTCGTGCCACTCCTGGCCAGTGCCGTACTTGCCGTCGGTACCGGACTCGCCGCCGCAGAACTTTTCCTGCAATCTCAACTGAACTACACCCTGCAAGCCCCAACGGCCGCCTACTACCTGATCGTCGTCGTCGGGCTAGCCGTCTCTCTGGCCATTGTCGCCACCACGCTCCCGATGTTGAGCCGCATGACCGGCCCCGAGATCGCCCGCAACGACTGATCAACCGCGAGTCCCGACGTCGGCAGGCCACGACGGCTGAATCCGAGCTCGTCGGCAAAGCCTGATCAACCGCCACCGCGCTCTATGCCGCGTAGCGTGCGTCGCAGTTCCGCGCCCGCAGCGTCCGGGCCGTACTCACTGCCGCCGGACTCCAGGGCTCGAGGGGCCGCGTTGCCTCCGACGGCGACACCGACGCAATCGTTCTGGCCCTACTGCAAAAAACGTCCTCGACCAGCAGCCTGAACACTCACAACCGTTGTCAACCAGACCGACAGCAGACCCGTGGCTTCCGCACACGGGATCAGTGTCGATGATCAGGGGCTTCGTTCGTTTGGTAGTAGGCGATGCGGGCGCGCATCAGTGCGGCGAGGAGGTCTGTTGGCAGTTCGCGGTCGTAGCGGAGCTTGACGAAGCCGGCGCCGGTGTCCTGCCCGGCCGCCTCGACGCGGGCCTTCTGGGTAGCGAAGAACTCGGTGGAGAACCGCAGGCTGCAGTGGTTCGTGAAGTTCTGCAGCGTCCATAGGTTCGTGTTCTCCCCGTGGACGTAGACCGGCAAGTTCCACTTCAGCTCCTCGCGCGCGGTCGGCGCGACCTTTCGGCTCAACCTGCGCAGTGCCTCGAGATGGGGCCGCTGCACATCGTCGAGCTGCGCGAAGAAGTCCTCCACGTCCGCTCGCTTCGGCATGGGCATGACTACTCCGGCAACTTCTCACGGGCGGTGATCCGGACGGTGTTGCCGGACGGGTCGCGGAACGCGCAGTCGCGCGGTCCCCAGGGCTGATCGATCGGTTCCTGCAGCACCTCGGCACCGGACGCCGCGATCCGCTCGAACAGGCCGTCCACGTCGTCTGTGCTGAACCCGATCATCGGTAGAGATCCTTTCACGAGCAGCTCCTGCATCGCGTCGCCGTCGTCTGGTGAGCGGCCGGCATGCGGCGGGGAGAGCACGATCGTGACGCCGGGCTGAGTGTCGGCGCCAACGGTGACCCAGCGGCCCTCGCCGGCGGAGACGTCGTTCAGGACCGTCAGGCCGAGGGCGTCGCGGTAGAAGCCGAGCGCGTCATCGACATCGTCAACGGTGAGGTGCGTGAAGGCGAGTGTGACCGTCATGCCGGTCACGGTACGGGTGAGCGGTGACGGTCGGCTTCTCCAAACCTGCTCATAATCAGGGCCTGTCGGCTGAGCAGCCGATGACAGTTGTGTCTGCCGGCCGGTCCGGAAGGGTCGGCCGAGACGCCACTCGCACCACGCACCCGGGCATCGCGTCGAGTGCACCGTGTCCACGCGCGGAGTAGGCGCTCGGCGTCTCGCCCATGACCGTGCGGAAGCTGGCGCTGAACGACCCGAGGGACGCGCAGCCGACAGCCACGCAGGCGTCGGTCACGCTCGAGCCAGCACGCAGCAGCGCCGCGGCTCGCTCGATGCGCCGAGTCATCAGATAACCGTGGGGGGTCTCGCCGAACGCTGCTTTGAATTGCCGAGAGAAGTGCGCCGGCGACATCAGCGCGTGCCGTGCCAAGGTCGGCACGTCCAGCGGCCTAGCGTAATCACGATCCATGAGGTCGCGCGCCCGCCGCAGATGCACAAGCACCGCCAGCTCCTCACGCGTCAGCATCGCTGCATCGTCGTCCATCAGACCGCCGCGCGCCATCGCCGAACCCAACAGCACGGGCCGAGCTCGGTGCCACAGCGTGGCGTA
>CAZZZE010000062.1:0-4072 GCA_964658365.1 uncultured Jatrophihabitantaceae bacterium | reverse complement strand
GGGACCCAGCCGCGCTGATCTGCTCGCAGGCGGGTCCTGTCTGGGGAACGCTGCCGCTGTTGCAGCACCGCGACGACCTTTCCACCGGGTGCGCGAACTGACAGGCTCGCCGCATGGAACGCGTACTCGGAATTGGTGGTTATTTCATGCGTGCCGCAGACCCGACCCGCCTTCGCGCCTGGTACCGAGACTGCCTGGGCCTCGGGACCGACGAGAACGGCGAATGGGAGCAGGAACCCGGGACGACGGTGTTCGCAACGTTCGATGCCGACACCGACTACTTCGGTTCCCGCACGCAGCAGGCGATGCTGAATTTCCGCGTCCGAAACCTTGACGCCATGCTGGCTCAGCTGCGCGCCAAGGGTGCGGATCTCGTCGGTGAACCGCAGCACATGGAGGGCGTTGGACATTTCGGCTGGGTCATTGATCCCGAGGGCAATCGTGTCGAGCTGTGGGAACCTGCTTGATCATTCATCAGGAGCAAGAAACCGACTCACCGGGGCGCAACGAACGAGCGCTGCTACGTTTCCCACAGACCGTACGTCAGGACGAGGAGGTGGTACCCGTGAACGCAAAGTCGACATGGGCGCTCCTCGGTGGAGTCACGGTCGGGCGATAGGTCGTCCGGGAGCGCCAACCAGGCACACTCCCGAGAGGCACGACCATGCGGTTTATTTCAGAACGGCACCTCGGCGACGTCCAGGAACGCCGGTTCATCCTTGACGAGGTCCCCGGCGTCCTCTGGACGCCGACCTCCGCATCGACTCCTGCGCCGCTCATCCTCATGGGCCACCCCGGCGGACTTCACACCATGTACCCCCGGTTGCTCGCTCGCGCCCGACGCGCCGCAGCGGACGGATTCGCGTCGGCCACCATCGAGCTCCCGGGCAGCGGTGAGCGGCCCCGGTCCGCCGATGCCGAGCGGGCTCGCGCGGACCTACGCCGGGCATTGGCGGCCGGCGAACCGGTCGGGGAGATCATCGACCGGCTCGTTCCCCCGCTGGTCGCCGAGGCGGTTCCGGAATGGCGGTCCACCCTGGACGCCCTCCTTTCGCTGCCCGAGATCGGCGGGCCGGTCGGGTACTCCGGCGGAGTGATCGCCATCGGAATCCGGCTGGCCGTCCTCGAGCCGCGAATCTCGGCTGCCGGATTCTTCGCCGGGAGTTTCGTCCCGGCCGCCACCTTCGGCGAGGCCCGTGAGATCACCATCCCGGTGCACGTGCTGCTGCAGTGGGACGACGAAGGCAACGACCGCGACGCGGCCCTGCGCCTGTTCGACGCCTTCGGATCGAAGGAGAAGACTCTGCACGCGAACATGGGCGGGCATACCGGCGTCCCGGACTTCGCAGGAGAGGACGCAGCCCGGTTCTTCGCCCGCCACCTGAAATAAGGTCAACCCGCGCGCCGCCCGAAGGCACCCCAGCGCAGTGTGTTGATTGGAGGAACGAGCCGCTACGCCAGCGAGTCGTCGTAGGCAGCGGTGAGAGCGCCGCCGGCAGCGCCGGTGTTCACGACGCCGGCCGGTTCGATCAGCAGCGCCTGCACCTCGCCGTCAGCGATCGGACAGTGCTCGGTGCCGCGCGGAACGACGAAGATCTGGCCCGGGCCGAGAACCACGTCACCGTCGCGCAATTGGATCTTGAGCTCGCCGGTGATCACGAGGAAGAGCTCATCAGTGTCGTCGTGGGTGTGCCATACGAACTCACCGCTGACCTTCACGACCTTGATCTCGTAGTCGTTGAGCCGGGCCACCACCTTCGGTGACCAATGCTCAGAGAACATCGAGAGCTTTGCGGCGAGGTCGATGGGCTCGTTAGCCATGCCACGATGTTCGCACGCCAGTCACGCCGAGGCAGGCAGCGCAGCCGCGGACGGCCCGACACTGACCGGACTTCGAGATGACGTCACGACTAGCGGACCCGGCGCGCCACCCATCGGGGCAGCTCCTTGGCCAGGCCGGCCTTGCGCGCGATCTTGTGGTTGGCGCCGGTCATCAGCCGGGCCTGCAGCACGCTCTCGGTCCAGAACGCCCAGCGCGGCGAGCGCGTCCAGGTGGTGTTGAACAGCCGCTTCGAGTAGGCCACGGCGTCGGGGGAGCGGGTGAGCAGCTCCCCGACGAGGGCCTCGGCGTCCTTGAGCGGCTCGTCCGAGACGCCGGTGACCAGCCCGTATTCATGCGCCTGGTGCCCGTCGAGGACCTCGGCGGTCATGGCCAGCCGCTTGGCGACGTCGATGGGCAGCAGCTCGCGCAGCGTCACCGAGCCGGTCATATCGGGGATGAGGCCCCACTTGGCCTCCATGACCGAGATTTGCGCGTCGGGGGTGGCGAAGCGGAAGTCGGCGGCAAGGGCCAGCTGCAGCCCGCCACCGAAGCACGGCCCGTGGACGACCGCGATCACCGGCACCGGCAGCTCTCGCCAGGCCCAGCAGACCCGCTGGAAGAAATTGGTGGACTGGCCGGGCAGCTTGCCGAAGCCACGCAGCTGGAACGCCGGACCGGCCTTGCCGACCGCCGCGAAGTCGAGTCCGGCGCAGAACGCCGGCCCGTCGCCGCGCAGGATGACCGCGCGGATGCTGCGGTCGGCTGCGATGCGCTTGGGCACCTCCACCAGCGCGCGCAGCATGGCCGGGTCGAGTCCGTTGTACTTGGCCGCGCGGTTCAGGGTCACATAAGCCACGCGGGCGCCATCGGCGGCGGGCCGGACGTCGAGCACGACCCGCTCGGAGCTGTCGTCGGTCATGGGCCTCAGCGTAAGCCGGTGCGCGGGCACCTCCGGGGCAGCCCACTAGACTCGACCCTCGTGGCTACTACGAATGACCTGAAGAACGGGCTGGTGCTCAACATCGACGGCCAGCTCTGGACCGTCACCGAGTTCCAGCACGTCAAGCCCGGCAAGGGCGGCGCCTTCGTGCGCACGACGCTGAAGAACGTGCTGTCGGGCAAGGTCGTCGACCGCACGTTCAACGCGGGGACGAAGGTCGAGACGGCCACCGTCGACAAGCGCGCCATGACCTACCTCTACAAGGAGGGGTCGGACTTCATCTTCATGGACGCCGACACCTACGACCAGGTCCCGGTGCCGGCCACGACGGTGGGCGAGGCCGCCAACTACCTGCTCGACAACGCCGAGGTCGCCGTCGCCGTCCACGAGGGCACGCCGCTCTACCTCGAGCTGCCGACCAGCGTCGAACTGGTCATCAGCCACACCGACCCCGGCCTGCAGGGCGACCGGAGCACCGGCGGTACGAAGCCGGCCACCGTCGAGACCGGCGCCGAGATCCAGGTGCCGCTGTTCGTGTCGACCGGCGAGAAGGTCAAGGTCGACACCCGCGACGGCCGCTACCTCGGCCGCGTCAACAGCTGATTCCCCGAGACCGACCAGAGACCTGTCGTGGCTGCCCGCAGCAAGGCGCGCAAGCGTGCCCTGGACGTCCTCTACGAATCCGACGTCCGTGGGGTCGACGCGCTGCGCACGCTGTCGGAGCGCGTGGCGCTCGCCGACCCGCCGGTGAACGACTACACGATCGAGCTCGTCGAGGGCGTGCAGGCCAACCGTGACCGGATCGACCGCATCCTCATCGACTACGCCGAGGGGTGGACGCTCGAGCGGATGCCCGACGTCGACCGCGCGGTACTGCGCTTGGGCGTCTACGAGCTGCTGGTGCGCGACGAGGTACCTGACGCGGTCGCCATCGACGAGGCCGTCGAACTCGCCAAGTCGCTGTCGACCGACGAGTCGCCGCGCTTCGTCAACGGCATCCTCGGCAGGGTGCAGCGCGAGCGGCCTGCACTCGACCCCCAGCCCTAGGGGCGGGACGCCGGGCGACTACTCCGAGTCGATAATGACGGACTCGGGCGCGAGGACCTGCCAGCGCACGAGTCGCTCGGTGAGTGCCTCGATCGACGTGTCGTACATCAGGGCCAGGGTGCTGAGGTCCTCGTGCCGGACGGGCAGGCTGCGCGCGCCGAGGTTGCCGCGCTGGCGCTGGATCGAGGACACGAAACGCCGCAGGATATCGGCGTGGCCGTCGGTGACGGTCGAGACGTTGTCGAGGTTGAGCACGATGCGTG
>CAZZZE010000061.1:0-11291 GCA_964658365.1 uncultured Jatrophihabitantaceae bacterium | reverse complement strand
GGATCGGGTCGGCGAGCCGGTAGCGCTCGGGCACCTTGGCCGGCGTGCCGCCGAGCAGGTCCGACGGCGCACCTGCGCCGACCCCCGTGTTCTCGCTGACCGCGAGATCGAGCACGCCTGCCTGCGACACCGCAGCGGTCAGGCGCACCACCGGCCCCGCACCGGGGGAGCCGGCCGGCAGGGTCGGACGCCCGGCGGCCCAGACCGCCAGTTGGCCGCCCGCGGAGTGGCCGACCGCCACAACCCTCGTGGTGTCGACCTCGAGCGTCGACAGGTGATCGATGCCGCGGGCGATGTCGTCGAAGGTCGCCGGCCAGCCGCCGCCGTCACCCACCCGCCGGTACTCGAGGTTCCACACCACGTAGCCGCGTCCGGCGAGGTCGCGCGCCAGCGGTCGGCCCAGGTCCAGGCCGTACTGGGCGCGCCAGAACCCGCCGTGCACGATGATCACAGTGCCGGCATGGGTGACGTCGGCCGGGCGGTAGAGCTCGCCGAACTGCGACCGATCGGTGCCGTAACTGCTGCGGGTGGGCTGCACGTCCTTATTCTGGGCCGCGGGCGAGCCGCTGCTCGAACAACCCGCCACCGCACCGGCGGGGGCCAAGGCCAGTGCCGTGAGGAATGCGCGTCTAGACGGCACGGAGCACGGCCTTCATGACCGCCGCGGTGTTGAACGTGCCCGTCGTGTCGACCGTGCGCACCAGCACGACCGTCGTCGCTTTATTCACCGTGCAGGCGTAGTCGGTGCCCTTGTCCTGCGGGTCGAAATCGTTCTGGAAACAGACCCCCGTGACGGACCCGAACGGCACCGGCTGCGGATCGGTGCCGGCTTGCGAGCGCCGGACGAAGGCGTTGTGCGCGGCCAACGCGTTCGGGTACTGCTGGGTAGTGATCTCGACGGCCGGTTGGTCAGGCCCCGGCAGGTGTTCGCGCGCGTGCAGCACCCCGGTCTGCAGCGCGTAGATGCGACACCCGACGACCTTGCCCCCGGACTTGAGCCGGGTCACCCGGCCGAGCCGCATGCCGATGGTGTTGTGGATGAAGGTCTCCGTCGCGTACGGGCACGACGTGGCCGCGACCGCTGTGGTCGGCCCGGTCGAGACGGGTGCGGTAGCGGTCGGCGTCGGGGTCACCGACTGCGTCACGACCGTGGTCGAGGGCGAAGGGGACGGGCCCCCAGCAGACGAGCAGCCCGCCAGCACGAGCACTGACAGCGCCGGGAGTGCGATAGCGGAGCAACGCGGGTGCACGCCCTCATCGTGTCAAAGCCGCTGCCCCGGGGGTGGGAAGATGTCCCGGTGACCTTCCGCTCGGGCTTCTGCTGCTTCGTCGGCCGCCCGAACGCCGGCAAGTCGACGCTCACCAACGCCCTGATCGGCAGCAAGATCGTCATCACCAGCGACAAGCCGCAGACCACCCGGCACGCGGTGCGTGGCATCCTCACCCGCGACGATGCGCAGCTCGTGGTCGTCGACACGCCGGGCCTGCACCGGCCGCGCACACTGCTCGGCCAGCGGCTCAACGACGTCGTGCGCTCGACGCTGGCCGAAGTCGACGTCATCGGCTTCTGCGTGCCCGCCGACCAGCGCATCGGCCCGGGTGACCGGTTCATCGCCGCCGAGCTGGCCGAACTCAAGGCCCCGGTGATCGGCGTCGTCACCAAGACGGATGCGACCTCGAAGTCGCGGGTCGCCGAGCAGCTGCTCGCGCTGTCGAAGCTCGGCGAGTTCGTCGACCTCGTGCCGGTGTCGGCCGTCGACGGCAGTCAGGTCGGCCTGCTCGCGGATCTCTTCGTGGGCCACCTGCCCGAGGGTCCGATGCTCTACCCGGACGACGTCACCACCGACAATGACGACGAGACCCGGCTGGCCGAGCTGATCCGCGAGGCCTCGCTCGAGGGCGTGCGCGACGAGCTGCCGCACTCCATCGCCGTCACCATCGACGAGATCACCCGCCGCGACTCCGGCCTGCTCGAGGTCTTCGCCACGATCCACCTCGAGCGCGACAGCCAGAAGGGCATCGTCATCGGCCCGAAGGGCTCGCGACTGCAACGCATCGGCACCGACGCCCGCGGCGGGATCGAGGCGCTGCTCGGCGAGAAGGTCCACCTGGCCCTCCACGTCGCGGTCGAGCGCGACTGGCAGCGGGACCCGAAGAAGCTCGACCGGCTCGGCTTCTAGGACTCCAGGACCTGCCGATGCTCTCCGGTTACCGCGCGGTGTTCCGCGTTCCTGGTTCTGCCGCGTTCTGCGCGGCCTCGTTCGTCATGCGCATGCCGATCGCGATCTACCCGATCGGCATCGTCCTGATCATCTCGGCGAGGTCGGGCCACTACGGCTTCGCAGGCGTGCTCAGCGCCTGCTACACCTTCGGCGCCGCCGTCGGGATGCCGGTGTCGGCCGTGCTTATCGACCGTTTCGGGCAACGTCGTCTCATCCTCCCCTCGACGGCGGTTCACCTGGCGGCGGTGGTGGCTACCGCGGTGCTGGTGCGGACGTCAGCACCGGAGTGGGTGCTGGTCGTGCCGATCGTCGTCTTCGGGTTCACCTTCCTCTCGGTCGGCTCGCTGGTCCGGGCCCGCTGGGCGCATGCCCTGGACGACGGGCCCGAGCTCACGACCGCGATGTCACTCGAGTCGGTGCTCGACGAGCTGATCTTCGTCGTCGGCCCGCTCATGGCCACCCTGCTCGCGACCCGTACGGTGCCCGTGGCGGTGCTCTACACGGCCGGCGCGCTGGTGGCGATCGGCGCGTTGTGGCTGGCCACGCTGCGCGCGACCGAACCGCCGGTGCACGGGAAGGACCCGGCCGGCCACGGCTTCGCGCTCAGCGCGCCGGGGATGATCCTGCTGACCGTCGCGACCTTGCCGATGGGCGCGGTGTTCGCCAGCGCCGAGGTCTCGGCGGTCGCGTTCAGCGGGCAGCACGGCCACCGCGGGCTCAGCGGCGTGGCGCTGGCCTGCATCGCCGCCGCCAGCGCCGCCTCGGGCCTGGTCTACGGCTCGCGCCGGCGGCGTGGTGACCTCGCCGGCCAGTTCCGCAAGCAGGCGCTCGTCTTCGCGGTGCTGCCCCTCGTCCTGCTCGGCGCGGTGAACCTGCCGACGTTGTTCGCGGCCGACTTCGTGCTGGGTCTGGGCATCGCCCCGGCGCTGATCGCCGCCTTCGGCCTGGCCTCCAACTCGTCCCGGCCCGCTCGCTGACCGAGGGCCTGACCTGGATCACCACCGGGCTCAGCGTCGGCTACGGCATCGGGGCCGCTCTCGTCGGCGCCATCGCCGACCAGCACGGCGCCCGGACCGCCTTCCTCGTCGTCATCGGCTCGGCCTTGGTGGTCGGCGCGCTGGGCTGGGCCGTTCACGCGCAGGTGCGCGGCCACGAGTCCGCCCGCGCGGCGCAGACCGTCGACGCCCCGGAGTGGGAGCATCGCTAGGTGCCGCTCTATCGCGATGACGCGGTCGTCCTGCGCGTGCACAAGCTCGGCGAGGCCGACCGGATCGTCACCATGCTCACCCGCCGGCACGGGCGGGTGCGGGCCGTCGGCAAGGGCGTGCGCCGCACGTCGTCACGGTTCGGGGCCCGTCTCGAGCCGGGCAGCCACATCGACGTCCAGCTGTACTCGCGGTGGGCGTCAGAGGGAGCTGGTGGCATCACCGCGCCGGGCGGGCGCCGCGGGCTCGACGTCGTCCAACAGACCGAGTCGCTCGACCCGTTCGGCGCCCGACTCGCCGACGACTACGGCCGGTGGACGGCCGCCTCGGCGATCTGCGAGACCGCCGAGCGGCTGACCGAGGAGGGCGAGCCCGCGCTACGGCTCTACCTGCTGGTGGTCGGGGCGCTCCGTGCGCTCACCGTGCGCGAGCACGACGCCGGGCTGGTCCTCGACGCGTTCTTCATCCGGGCCATGTCCAACGCAGGCTGGGAGCCGGCCCTGCTCGAGTGCGCCAAGTGCTCCGCGCCCGGCCCGCACGCCGCCTTCCACGTCGCGGCCGGCGGCATGGTCTGCGACGACTGCCGACCGGCGGGTTCCGCGCGCCCGCAGCGCGAGTCGATCGAGCTGATGTCGGCCCTGCTGGGCGGCAACTGGACGGTGGCCGACGCGGCGGGCGCCGAAGCACGCCGCGAGGCCGGCGGACTGATCGCCGCGCACCTGCAGTGGCATCTCGAGCGCGGGCTGCGCTCCCTGCCGCTCGTCGACCGCACCCCGTCCACCCCGGGCCCGACCTGAGAACCGGCCCCGGGCCAGATGACAATTGCATCTCGATAGCAACCATCGCCGTCCCACCGGCGTCCTTGAGAACGTGAGAGCTGCGCAGAATGGTCCGATGACCCGTCCCTCCCGATCCACCACCCGGGTGGCCCGGTTCGCGGTGCCGGCGGCCGTGGCCGCGCTGGCCCTGGCCGGCTGCAGCGCCTCGCACGCGATGCACGCCGCCGGCTCGTCGGCCACGCCGTCCGGCTCCGGCTCGCCCACCTCCTCGAGCAGCTCGGCGCAGGCCCAGCCGGCGGTCATCACCGCCGACCCGGTCACCGGCGCCAAGCGGGTCGACCCGACGCACCAGGTCACGGTCAGCATCGCCCACGGCACCCTGACGTCGGTGCGCATGACCAACCGGGCCGGCAAGCTCGTCACCGGGACGCTCGCCGCCGGTGCCACGAGCTGGCACAGCACCGAGGACCTCGGCTACGGGCGGACGTACACGGTGGCCGCCGTCGGCGCCGACGCCCAGGGTCACGCCGTCACCAAGCGCAGCAGCTTCACCACCGTCGACCCCGACACCCAGGTCACGGCCACCCTCGACCGGATCGGCGGTTACGCGCTGACCAGCGGCGCGACCTACGGCGTCGGCATCGTGCCCATCGTGCACTTCGATCACGCCATCACCGGCACCGCCGCGCGGGCCGCGGTCCTGAAGACCCTGACAGTCACCACCTCGCCGCACGTCGTCGGAGCGTGGGCCTGGTACGGCAGCCAGGACGTCCACTACCGCCCGCAGGCGTACTGGCCCAGCGGCACCAAGGTCACCGTCGCAGCGTCGATCTACGGTAAGAGCCTCGGGCACGGCGCCTACGGCGCCTCCGACGTAGGCGCCTCGTTCACGATCGGCCGCAAGCAGATCACCATCGCGCAGGACAACGCGCCGAAGGCCGTCAACAAGGTGCGGGTCTACCGCGAGGGCAAGCTCGTGCGCACCATGAACACCTCCATGGGCAAGCACTCGGGCACGACGTCGGGCGGGCAGTACATCGATTTCCACACCATGAAGGGCACCTACACCGTGCTCGAGCACGACAACCCGGCGATCATGTCCTCGGCCAGCTACGGGCTCAAGGCCACCGACCCGGGCGGCTACGCGCCGGAGAAGATCTACTACTCGACCAAGATCAGCACCGACGGCATCTACCTGCACTACCTGAACACCCTCTACGCCCAGGACAACGGCATCGACGTCTCGCACGGCTGCCTGAACCTCAACCACCCGAACGCCGTCTGGTACTTCAACCACTCCATGGTCGGCGACCCGGTGCAGATCTCGGGCACCCACGGCCCGACCATCGACGTCGCGCAGGGCGGCGACTGGAGCGTGCCGTGGAGCAAGTGGATCAGCGGCAGCATCACCGCGGAGTGAGCGCGACCCCGGGATAGCCTGACCGCATGACGGTGCCCGCCCAGCGCAACCCCCGCGGGCGGGCGCGCACCGCCTGGCCCGATCCACCCCTGCACCCGTCGGGGGCCCGGCCGCCGCACATCCCGCCTGCCCTGGTGCCCAAGCACGTGGCGATCGTCATGGACGGCAACGGCCGCTGGGCGCACGCCCGCGGGCTCTCGCGCACCGAGGGCCACCGCGCCGGCGAGGCCAGCCTGATGGACGTCCTGCACGGGGCCATCGAGCTCGGCGTCGGCACCATCTCGGCGTATGCGTTCTCGACCGAGAACTGGCGGCGCTCGCCCGAGGAGGTCCGCTTCCTCATGGGCTTCAACAAGGACGTCATCCGCCGCCGGCGCGACGAGCTCGCCGAACTCGGGGTGCGCATCCGCTGGGCCGGTCGCCGGCCGCGGCTGTGGCGCAGCGTCATCAGCCAGCTCGAGGACGCCGAGCAGTTCACCCGCGACAACGACCGGCTCACCCTGCAGTTCTGCGTGAACTACGGCGGTCGGGCCGAGATCGTCGACGCCGTCCGCGCGATCAGCAAGGACGTGCAGGCCGGCACGCTCAATCCGGCCAAGATCGACGAGCGGACGATCGGCGCCTACCTCGACGAACCGGGGCTGCCCGACGTCGACCTGTTCATCCGCACGTCCGGCGAACAGCGGACGTCGAACTTCCTGCTGTGGCAGTCCGCGTACGCTGAGCTGGCGTTCGTCGACACGCCCTGGCCCGACTTCGACCGTCGCCACCTGTGGCAGGCCTGCCTCGAGTACGCCCAGCGCGACCGGAGGTTCGGGGCGGCTGGGCCGATCGAGGCGCCCACCGAATGATCGCGATCACCCACTTCTCCGCAGCCGAGGTCGAGGACTTCCTGGGCAGGGCCCGACCGGCCCTGGAGGCGCTGTCCAAGTGCGCCGGCTACCGCCGCGGGTCTGTCGGCCGCAGCACCGACGACGTCGACGCCTGGGTGCTCGTCACCGAGTGGGAGAACGTCGGGTCCTACCGGCGCGCTCTCGGGACGTGGGACGTCAAGCTGCACGCCACGCCGCTGCTGGCGTCGGCCCGCGACCTGCCCAGCGGCTTCGAGAGCCTGGTCGAGATCGCCGCGGGAGGCGAGACGACCGCCCGCGCGAGCGATCGCGAACCCGAGGCCTGACCCGAGCGGCGGCGATGATCACCGCGCCCCCGATACCCTGTCGGAGTGTCTGTCGCCCGAAACGATGCCGTTGTCAACCTCAGCAAGCGCCGCGGTTTCGTGTTCCCGTCCAGCGAGATCTACGGCGGCACCCGGTCGGCCTGGGACTACGGCCCGTTGGGCGTCGAGCTCAAGGAGAACGTCCGCCGGCAGTGGTGGAAGGCGATGGTGCAGGGCCGCGACGACGTCGTCGGCCTCGACTCGGCCGTCATCCTCTCGACCGACGTGTGGAAGGCGTCCGGGCACCTCGACGTCTTCACCGACCCGCTCGTCGAATGCCTGAACTGTCACAAGCGCAACCGGGCCGATCAGCTCGAGGAGGCCTACGAGGCCAAGCACGGGCGGGCGCCGGAGAACGGGCTGGCCGACATCGCGTGCCCGAACTGCGGCACCCGCGGGCAGTGGACCGAGCCGCGCGACTTCAACATGATGCTCAAGACCTACCTCGGCCCGGTCGAGTCGGAGGAGAACATCCACTACCTGCGGCCCGAGACCGCGCAGGGCATCTTCGTCAATTTCCTCAACGTCCTGAACACCTCGCGTCGCAAGCCACCGTTCGGCATCGCCCAGACCGGCAAGAGCTTCCGCAACGAGATCACCCCCGGCAACTTCATCTTCCGCACCCGCGAGTTCGAGCAGATGGAGATGGAGTTCTTCGTCGAGCCGGGCACCGACGACACCTGGCACGAGTACTGGCTCGACCAGCGCTGGAACTGGTACGTCGATCTCGGTATCGACCCGGAGAACCTGCGCCGCTTCGAGCACCCGGCCGAGAAGCTGTCGCACTACTCGAAGCGCACCGTCGACATCGAGTACCGCTTCGGCTTCGGCGGCACCGAGTTCGCCGAGCTCGAGGGCATCGCCAATCGCACCGACTTCGACCTCAAGACCCACAGCGAGCACTCGGGCACGAACCTGAGCTACCTCGACCCGGCGACGAACGAGCGCTACACGCCCTACGTCATCGAGCCGGCCGCCGGCCTGACCCGCGCAGTGCTGGCCTTCCTGCTCGACGCCTACACCGAGGACCAGGCGCCGAACGCGAAGGGCGTGCTGGAGAAGCGGACGGTGCTCAAGCTCGACAAGCGCCTGGCACCGGTGAAGGCTGCGGTGCTGCCGCTGTCGCGCAACGCCGACCTCTCGCCGAAGGCGCGTGACCTCGCCGCGGTGCTGCGCAAGCACTGGAACGTCGAGCACGACGAGACGCAGGCCATCGGCAAGCGCTACCGCCGTCAGGACGAGATCGGGACGCCGTTCTGCATCACCGTCGACTTCGAGACCCTCGAGGACGACGCGGTGACGATCCGTGAGCGGGACACCATGACCCAGGAGCGCATCGGGATCGATCAGGTCGAGGGGTACCTGGCAAGCCGGCTGATCGGCGTCTGACGATGTGTACGCTTGGTGTATGACCCGCACCAACATTGACATCGACGACGAGTTGATCGGCGAGGTCATGTCGACGTACCGCCTGCAGACCAAGCGCGAGGCCGTCGACTTCGCACTGCGCCGCGTGCGTCGCCGTAAGCCGCTCACCGTCGAGGAGATGCTGGCGATCGAGGGTGTCGGGTGGGAGGGCGACCTCGAGGCGATCAAGACCGGCCGGAGTTTCCCGGCCGGTGACGACAGCCCCCGCTCGTGATGGTGGACAGCTCGGTCTGGATCGACTTCGCCCGGGCCGCGTCGACGGCGCAGACCGCTGTACTGAGACGCGCGATCACGGACCGCACGGCGATGACCACCGACGCCGTCCGCCTCGAGGTGTTGACCGGCAACACGCGCGTCGACGTGTTGAGCGCGGCGCTCGACACGTGCGAGGACGTCATGCAGCTGCCGCGCATCGACGTCGAGGACGCTGCCGCGATCTACCGGGTCTGCCGATCCGCCGGCGAGACCATCCGCTCGATCACCGACTGCCTGATCGCGGCCATCGCCATCCGTAACGACGTCGCGGTGTTGCACAACGACCCGGACTACGACGCCATCGCGCGCCACTCCGAACTGCGGTGCGTCGCCGTATGACCGCCGTGTCCTTCGCACCCCTGGTGCTGTCCGATCACGTCGCCGCCGACCCGCCGGTCGTGCTCGCGCCGATGGCCGGCATCACGAATACCGCGTTCCGCCGGCTGTGCCGCGAGGCCATGTCGACCCAGCTCGGGCCCGGGCAGCGCGGAGGGCTGTTCGTCAGCGAGATGATCACCTCGCGCGCGTTGGTCGAGCGCAACCCCAAGACGCTGCAGCTCATTCGCTTCGCGCCCGACGAGACGCCGCGCTCGCTGCAGCTCTACGGCGTCGATCCGGTTGTGGTCGGCGCGGCGGTGCGGATGATCGTCGACGAGGACCTCGCCGACCACGTCGACCTCAACTTCGGCTGCCCGGTGCCCAAGGTGACGCGCAAGGGCGGGGGAGCGGCGCTGCCGTGGCGCGGCCCGCTGTTCGAGTTGATCGTGCGGGCCGCGGTCCGCGAGGCGCGCGGGGCGGTGCCGGTGACCGTGAAGATGCGCGTCGGCATCGACGCCGAGCACATCACCTACCGCGAGGCCGGGTTGCGGGCCCAGGACGCCGGCGCTGCGTACGTCGCCCTGCACGGCCGGACCGCCGAGGAGTACTACGGCGGCCACGCCGACCGGGCGCGTATCGCCGACCTCGTCGACGTCCTGGACATCCCGGTGCTCGGCAACGGCGACATCTGGGAGGGCGACGACGCGCTGGACATGGTCCGCGAAACCGGGTGCGCGGGTGTGGTCGTGGGGCGCGGCTGCCTCGGCCGGCCCTGGCTGTTCGCCGACCTCGCCGCGGCGTTCGCCGGCGATGCCGAGCGGGTACGTCCGCGGCTGGGCGAGGTCGCGGCGATGATGCGCCGGCACGCCGAGCTGCTGGGCGAATGGCTCGGCGAGCAGCGCGGGGTCACCGAGTTCCGCAAGCACGTCGCCTGGTACCTCAAGGGCTTCGGCGCGGGTGGCACGCTGCGCCGGGAACTGGCCCAGAGCTCGAGCCTCGCCGAGCTCGACGACCTGCTTGCGCAGCTCGACCCGACCGAGGCGTTCCCCGAGGTCGTGCTCGGCCAGCCGCGCGGGCGCACGACGGCCGGGCGCGGGGTCTCGCTGCCCGAGGGCTGGCTCGACACCCGCGAGTCCTGCGAGGTACCGGCCGGTGCCGAGACCGAGCACAGCGGCGGCTGACCAGCGGGGTCAGGACGAGGACTCGGCGGCCTTCTCGGTGTCCTCGGCGGCGTTGCCACTCTGCGCCTCGTGATCGCCGGAGCCGGTGCTGTCCTTGGCCTCACCTGCCTGGTCGCGCTGCGCCTTGACCTTCGGGTCGCGCTTGACCGACTGCTCGTCACGGTGTTCGCGCCGCGTCGAGCCGTCGGCCCGCAGCCCGACCTCGGACTCCGAGGTCAGGGCCGAGGCCACCATGCCGAACGCGCCGATCTGCGACACGATGCCGACCACGCGGCGGGCCTTGCGCGGGGTGCTGAGCTCGGCCCACGGCGTCGGCCGCAGGCGACTCAGCACGTCGCCGATCACGGGAAGGCCGGGACGCGTTCGTCCCGGTGCTCGCGCTGGGCCTTGATCTCGGCCGGCTCGACGAACGGCTCGCCCTTCGGCCGGCGCTTCCCGCCCGGGAAGGCGAGGCGCAGGATGGTGCGCTGCACGCCGCCCCACTGCTTGCGCATCGGGCCGGTGTTGTAGGGCAGGCCGTAGCGCTCGCAGATCTCGCGGACCTTCGGGGCGATCTCCTGGTAGCGCGAACTGGGCATGTCCGGGTAGAGGTGGTGCTCGACCTGGTAGGACAGGTTGCCGCTCATGACGTGGAAGAACGGCCCGCCGTCGATGTTGGCCGCGCCGACCAGCTGGCGGACGTACCACGCGCCGCGGGACTCGTCCTCGACCTCGTCCTCGGTGAACACGAAGGTCTGGTCCGGGAAGTGCCCGCAGAAGATGATCGCGTTCGACCACACGTTGCGGACGATGTTGGCGGTGAAGTTGGCCCAGAACGTCGACCGGAACCCGACCTTGGCGTTGGCCGGACCCGAGGCGGCTGCCGTGATGCCCGGGTAGACCAGGTAGTCCTTGACGATCTGGCGGGCGCCCTTGACGCCGATGGCCTTGAGCTCGTCGAGGAACTGCTTCTGCGTCTTCTTGCCCTTGCGGACCGCGCCGTAGTCCAGGTCGTGGACGGCGACGCCCCACTCGAAGAAGGCCATCAGCAGCAGGTTGTAGATCGGCTGCAGCAGGAACGACGGCTTCCACGGCTGGCGCGGGTCGATCCGCATGATCTCGTAGCCGACGTCCTTGTCCTTGCCGATGATGTTGGTGAACGTGTGGTGGACGTAGTTGTGCGAGTGCTTCCAGGCCGCGGCCGGGGAGGCGGTGTCCCAGTCCCAGGTGGAGGAGTGGATGTTCGGGTCGTTCATCCAGTCCCACTGGCCGTGCATGACGTTGTGGC
>CAZZZE010000060.1:0-11348 GCA_964658365.1 uncultured Jatrophihabitantaceae bacterium | reverse complement strand
CATGGAGTTCTGGAACCTCGTCTTCATGCAGTACGAGCGTGGCGCGTCGAACGGCCCGCACAAGGGCGACTACGAGATCCTCGGCGAGCTGCCCAGCAAGAACATCGACACCGGCATGGGCATGGAACGCATGGCCACCCTGCTGCAGGGCGTCGACAACCTCTACGAGATCGACCAGACGCGCCCGATCCTCGAGCGCGCCGCGGCGCTGGCCGGCAAGACCTACGGCGCGCACTCCGGCCACGCGGCAACGCAGTCGCACCCCGACGACGTGCGGCTGCGCGTCATCGCCGACCATGTCCGCTCGTCGCTCATGCTCATCGGCGACGGCGTGACACCGGGCAACGACGGCCGTGGCTACGTGCTGCGCCGCCTGCTGCGCCGCGCCATCCGCTCGATGCGGCTGCTCGGTTATGACGACCCGGCGCTGCCCGCGCTGCTGCCCGTCGCCCGCGACTGCATGGCGCCGTCGTACCCCGAGCTGGCCACCGACTTCGAGCGCATCTCGACCTACGCCTACAACGAGGAGGAGGCGTTCCGGCAGACCCTGCGCGCCGGCACCACCATCCTCGATCTCGCCGTGGACGAGACGAAGCGGACGGGACAGACGCAGCTGCCGGGGGAGAAGGCCTTCCAGCTGCACGACACGTACGGCTTCCCGATCGACCTCACGCTCGAGATGGCGGCCGAGGCCGGCATCGACGTCGACGAGCCGGGCTTCCGCCGGCTGATGGCCGAGCAGCGGGCGCGCGCCAAGGCCGACTCGCAGGCCAAGAAGACCGGTCACCTCGACCTGTCGGTGTACCGCACCGCGCTGCAGAACGGCGCCGCCGCCACGTTCACCGGCTACACCGAGATCGTCCGCGAGGCCACGATCGGCTCGCTCATCGGGCCGTCCGGACTGGTGCCCGCGGCGCACGAGGGCGACGAGGTGGAGGTCGTCCTCGACGTCACCCCGTTCTACGCCGAGGGCGGCGGCCAGCAGGCCGACTGGGGGCGGCTGACCGTCAACAGCGGAGGCCGCGAGGCCGAGCTCACCGTCGTCGACGTCCAGCAGCCGCTGCCCGGACTCATCAGCCACCGCGCCACCGTCCTGGCCGGCGAGGTGCGCCCGGGCGACGTCGTGCTGGCCCAGGTCGACGTCGAGCGCCGGGTGTCGGTGTCGCGCAGCCACTCGGCCACTCACCTGCTGCACTCGGGGCTGCGGCGCGCGCTCGGCGACACCGCCGCGCAGGCCGGTTCACTCAACGCCCCCGGCCGGCTGCGCTTCGACTTCACCACGCCGTCGGCCGTGCCGGCCAGCGTGCTCGGCGACGTCGAGAGCGAGATCAACGAGGTGCTGCTGCGCGACCTCGAGGTGCGCTGGTTCGTCACCGACCAGGACGAAGCCCGGCGGCTCGGCGCCATCGCCATGTTCGGTGAGAAGTACGGCGAGCAGGTGCGCATCGTCGAGATCGGCGACTACTCGCGCGAGCTCTGCGGCGGCACCCACGTGGCCCGCAGCTCGGTGATCGGCATGGTCAAGCTGCTGGGCGAGGCGTCGATCGGATCAGGCGTGCGACGGGTCGATGCGCTGGTCGGACTCGACGCGTTCTCCTACCTGGCTCGCGAGCACACCCTCGTCCAGTCGCTGGCCGAGCAGTTCAAGGCGCCGGCGGAGGAGCTGCCCGAGCGCATCGGCGGTGTCCTCGACCGACTGAAGTCCGCCGAGCGCGAGCTGAACCAGCTGCGCATCGGGCAGGTGCTGGCCAGTGCCGGCTCGCTGGTCGAACAGGTCGAGCAGCTCGGCGACGTGCAGCTGGTGGCCGCCCAGGCGCCGGACGGTGTCGGCGGCAACGACCTGCGCTCGCTGGCGATGGACGTTCGCGGCCGGCTGCGCACGTCCGACCCAGCCGTGGTGCTGCTCGCCTCGCCCGACGGCAAGGGCGGTGCGGCGTTCGTCGCGTCGGTGAACCAGGCGGGTCAGGACTCCGGGCTCAAGGCCGGCGACCTCGTGCGGGCGTTCGCGCCGGTGCTCGGTGCTCGTGGGGGCGGCAAGGCCGACCTCGCGCAGGGCGCCGGCGGCGACGCGAGCAAGCTCTCGCAGGCTTTTGCGGCCGTACGCGCGGAGCTGGCCGCCGGCGGGGCATGACCGGCGTCGAGCCCGGCGTCTGGTTCGCGGTCGACGTCGGCAGCGTGCGGGTGGGCGTCGCCCGCAGCGATCCGCGTGGGGTGCTGGCCGTGCCGCTCACCACGTTGACCCGTGACGCGAAGGGCGGCCGCGACCTGGCCGAGCTCGCCGAGCTGGTTGCCGAGTACGAGGCCGTCGGGGTGGTGATCGGTCTGCCCCGCACCCTGGCCGGGCACGAGGGAACCGCGGCCGAGCTGGCCCGCTCATACGGCGTACAGCTGGCGCCAAGGGTTGCGCCACGTCCGGTCGAGTACCTCGACGAACGGCTGACGACGGTTTCGGCGCAGCGTAAGCTCCTCGCGAATGGTGTGCGGGGGCGTGCCGGACGAGCCGTCATCGACCAGGCCGCCGCGGTGGAGATACTGCAGCACTGGCTCGATTCGGCCGCATCACGGCAGGAAGGACGACCAGGCGGGTGAGGCAACGCGAACCCGAGTCGACGGCCGACTCCGACCCGCATGGGCTGCTCTTCGGGTCGGCCGGTGAGCACGGCGACGATCACCACGACCTGCACGACCTCGACGAGCGCGACCGCCTCGATGCGGGGCCCGCGCACTCGCGCGCCGACGGCCCCTCGCGGCTCGGGGCCCGGCAGGCCGTGCGCCGTCGGCGGCGCCGACGGGTCATGTCGATCCTTGCCTTCGTCCTGGTCCTCGTCGTGGGCGTCTCGGCCTGGCTGATCGGCATGCCCGTCTACCGCTACTTCCACCCGGCCGACTACAGCGGCAGCGGCACCGGCACGGTGGTGGTCACCGTGCGCGCGAACGACGGCGCGGGCCAGATCGGATCGACGCTGAAGAAGGCGGGCGTGGTGGCCAGCAAGCGGGCCTTCACCAACGCTGCCGATGACAACTCGCGCTCGGCCGACATCCAGCCCGGGTCGTACCGCCTGCACCGGCACATGGCCGCCAGCCGGGCGGTGACACTGCTGCTCCAGCCGTCGTCGCGGGTCAACTCCGACGTCGTCGTGACCGAGGGCGCCACCAGCCTCGACGTCCGCAAGCGGCTGATCGCCGCGCCGTGCACCGCGACGTCGCCGAACGGCACGGTCTGCGGGCTGGGCCTGTCGCAGGCCTCGGTCGACCGCGCGCTGAAGAACGTCGCGGCCCTGGGCTTACCCACCGACTTCACCGTCGCCGGCAAGGCCCCGACGTCGGCCGAGGGCTTCCTGTACCCGGCCACCTACCCCTTCGACGAGACGACGACCGCGACGAACGCGTTACAGCAGATGATCGGCAAGTTCACCGACCAGGCCCGCGCGACCACGTTCAGCGCCAAGGCCGCGGCGCTGGGCATCACGCCGTACCAGGAACTGATCATCGCCTCGATCGCGCAGTCCGAGGCCAGGTTCCCGGCCGACATGGCCAAGGTGGCCCGGGTGATCCTCAACCGCATCAAGGCCGGCACACCGCTGCAGATCGACGCCACCAGCGCCTATGAGTGCAAGCTGGCCGGTACCGACCCGGCCAAGTGCGTCTACGCCGACGTCCAGGGGCCCTACAACTCCTACAACAACAAGGGCCTGCCCCCGACCCCGATCAGCAACCCGGGTAGCGACGCCATGACCGCCGCCGCGAACCCGGCCGCGGGCAACTGGCTGTTCTACGTCAACTCCGACGCCGCGGGCCACCTGTTCTTCACCAACAGCGAGGCCGCGTTCACCAAGGCCGCCGCCACCTGCAAGGCCCACAACTGGGGCTGCGGGTGAGCGTGCGGGTCCAGCCGTGACCCGCCGCGCCGGGGTCCTCGGCCGGCCCGTCGCGCACTCGCTCTCGCCCGTCCTGCACCGCGCCGCGTACGCCGCGCTGGGCCTGGACTGGTCCTACGAGGCCATCGACTGCGGCGCCGACGAGTTGCCCGCAGCGCTGGCCGGACGCGCCGACTGGGCGGGCTTCTCGTGCACCATGCCGCTCAAGCACGCCGCTCTGGCCGCCGCCGCCGAGATCCGCCCGCTGGCCCGCGCGGTCGGCTCGGCCAACACCCTGGTGCCCGGCCCCGACGGCTGGATCGCCGACAACACCGACGTCGCCGGCATCATGGCCGCGCTGGCCGAGTACGCGGTGGCGCCCCGGACGGTGACGGTGCTGGGCGCCGGCGGTACCTCGCAGGCCGTGCTCGCCGCGCTGCTCGCGCTGGGCGTCGAGGCGTGCACGGTGCTCGTGCGCGACCCGTCGCGCATCGACCGCGCGTCGGACACCGCCGCCCGGCTGGGTATCGCGCTGTCGATCGAGACGCTGCACCCGGGCGCCGCCGCCCTCGGCGCCGACCTCGTCGTCTCGACGCTGCCGGGCCGGGCCGCCGACCCCTACGCCGATCGGCCCTGGGCGCCCACCCAGGCCGTGCTCGACGTCGCCTACGACCCGTGGCCGTCGGCCCTGGCCACGGCGGCCGGCCGGGCCGGCGCGAGAGTCGTCAGCGGTGCGCTGATGCTGCTGCACCAGGCCGCGGTGCAGGTCGAGCTGATGACCGGCCACGAGCCGCCGGTCGACCAGATGCGCGAGGCGTTGCGGGCGGTCGTGCCGGACGCCGGCCTGTGAACGACGCTCCGGCCGAGCTGCTGGCCCTCCAGGCGCTGCGCGACGCCGGCCGCGCACTGCTGGCCCTCGAGGCCGACGCCGACCTCGTCGACGCGGCGATCGAGCCCGCCCGCACCCGGGCCCGTGAGCTCTACACCGCCTACGTCGAGCGCTACGGCCCGCTCAACCGCGGCGAGCTGCACGAGCTGCGCGGCGGCCGACCCGACCCGCAGACCGGGCAGCCGGACCTCGTTTGGCGTCGCCCCGACCTCGGCGGCTTCCGGCGCGACCCCGACTACCACGCCGTGATGGCGCTCGAGGTCTACGACCCCGGGACGCGCGAGGCGGCACCGGCGCCGATCCTGCTGCGCCGGGTGCACGGGCGCCGCGACCCGGTGCGACGGGCAGCCGACGCCCACGAGGCCCTGCTCGTCTGCCTGGGCGAGGGCGGCGGCGAGATCGACCTGACCCGGGTGGCCGGACTGCTCGGCCTGCGCTCGGCCGCCGACGCGATCAACGCCCTGGGCGACCTGGCGTTCCGCGACCCCGAGCGCGACGGGCGGTGGGTGAGCCGTCGCGAGTACCTCACCGGCGACGTCCGCGCGAAACGCGCCGTGGCCGAGGCGGCCGCCCGCGACGACCGCGGCTACCGCCGCAACGTGGCGGCACTGACCGAGGCCACGCCCGACGACCTGGGCCCGCTCGAAATTTCGGTGTCGCTGGGCGCGCCGTGGATCGCGGCCGCTGACGTCGAGGCGTTCGTGCACGAGGTGCTGGGCGGGCGGGTCAAGGTCTGGCACCTGCCCTCGGCGGCGTCGTGGAAGATCGTCCCGCTCGGCAAGACACCGGTCGGCAGCTTCGGGCTGTACAGCACGCCGCGCGCGAACGCCTATGAGCTGCTCACCGCCGGTCTCAACGGCCGCACCCCGGTCGTCTTCGACACCGTGCGGGTGCCGGGGCGCCGGCTCAGGGTTCGCAACCCGGAAGCCAGCCTGGCTGCGATCGAGCGGCTCACCGCGCTGCAGGAACGCTTCCGCACCTGGGTGTGGGAGGACGCCGCGCGCACCGAGCGGCTGACCCGCGAGTACAACCGACGCTTCAACACCCACCTGGTGCGCAGGCACGACGGGTCGCAGCTGACGTTCCCGGGGCTCGCCGACGGCGTCGAGCTGTGGCCGTGGCAGCGCGACATCGTCGCCCAGATCGTGTCCTCGCCGGCCACGCTGTGCGCGCACGCCGTCGGCGCCGGCAAGACCCGCTCGATGGTGTGCGCGGCGCTCACCGCCCGCCGGCTGGGGCTGGCGGCCAAGCCGCTGATCGCGGTACCCGCCCACCTCGTCGAGCAGACCGCGCGCGAGGCCCGGCAGGCCTACCCCTTCGGGCGCTTCCTGGTCCAGGACGAGGACGATGTGCGGGCCCGCGAGCGGCTCGCCGCCCGGTGCGCCACCGGCGACTGGGACGCGGCGATCGTCTCGCACGGCACCTTCAGCGCGCTGCCCGTGCGGCCCGAGGCCGAGCTCGCGCACCTCGAGGGCGAGATCGCCGGACTGCAGCGCCAGATCGACGCCGGCAAGGGCGGCCGGCACGGCCGTGCCGTGCTGCAGCGGCGGGTGAGCGCGCTCGAGACCCGGATGCAGCAGGTCCGCACCGCGCCGGCGCCCTCGCTCACCTTCGACGACCTCGGCGTCGACCTGCTGCTCATCGACGAGGCGCACTACTTCAAGCGCCTGCCGGTCGTCTCGCGGATGGACGGCATCTCCCTGGGCTCGTCGCGCCGGGCCGCCGACCTCCAGCTCAAGGCGCAGATCCTGCGCCGACGGCGCGGTCACCGCCCGAGCCTGGCGCTGTTCACCGGCACGCCGTGGTCGAACACGATCGCGGAGACGTTCGTGTGGCAGACCTACCTGCAGCCCGACGCCCTCGCCGAGGCCGGTATCGCCCACTTCGACGCGTGGGCCGCGGTGTTCGTCGACTACGAGACGGTGGTCGAGATCTCGCCCGACGCCGACGCGGTGCGGCTGGTGCAGCGCCCGTCGCGCATCCGCAACCTGCCCGAACTACGCCGCATGCTCGCCCGCTGCTCCGACATCTTGCGACCCGAGGAGCTCGGCCTGCAACGCCCGGAGCGACGCGAGCAGACCGTCGTCTGCCTGCCCAGCGAGGGCCAGCTGCAGTTCGTCCGCACCCTCGGCGTCCGCGTCGACAAGATCCGTCGCGAGCAGGTGCGTGCCGAGCCTGGTGGCGACAACATGCTGGCCGTCTGCGGCGACGGCCGCCGCGCCGCACTCGACCCACGACTGGTCGGCGTCGGCGAGGACTCGACGAAGCTGGCCGCGGTGGCCGATGCCGTCGCCCAGCTGCACCACGAGCACGCCGGGGTGCGCTTCCGCGGCAGCGACGTCCCCGGCGTGCTGCAGGTGGTGTTCTGCGATCAGGGCACGCCGGGTGTCGACGGGCCGCAGAGCTACGGGCGGCTGCGCATCGCGCTGGCCGAGCGGGGGGTGCCGCCGGAACGGGTGCGCTGGGTCCACGAGGCGACCACGCCCGAGGCTCGGACGGAGCTGTTCGCGCAGTGCCGATCCGGTGCGGTGTCGGTGCTGATCGGCTCGACCGACAAGCTCGGCGTCGGCACCAACATCCAGTCGCGGCTGCGGGCGATCCACCATGCCGATGCGCCGTGGCGGCCCTCGGACATCGAGCAGCGCGAGGGTCGGGCGTTCCGCCCCGGCAACCTCAACCCGGTCGTCGACGTCCGCCGCTACGTCACGAAGGGCACCTTCGACGCGTTCATGTGGCAGGCGCTGCAGCGCAAGGCGACCTTTGTCGAGCAGCTCTACCGCGCCGACCCCGGCGTCCGCTCGATCGACGACCTCGGCGACGCGGTGCTGACCTTCGCCGAGGTCAAGGCCCTGGCCACCGGCAACGCGCTGCTGCTCGACCAGGCGCAGGCGGCCGCCGACGTCGCCCGGCTGCGGCTGCTGCGCTCGATCAACCTGCAGTCGCTGACCGCGGCCCGGGCCCGGCTCGCCGAGGCCGAGCAGGCCGAGTACCGCCTGCACCAGCAACTGCTGCTGCTCGGTGCGGCGCGCGACCGGCTCGCGCGGGCTCCGGACGTCAGCGACCCCGAGGCCGACGTCCGCCTCGCGGCGAAGGCGCTGCGCGAACGCCTGCAACTGGCGGCGTCTGACGATCCGGCCCCGGTACGCGCGCCGTGGCGCGGCCTCGGTGTCGAGCTGCTCCCAGACGGCGGTTGGGCGGCCGGCGCCGCCGACGTCGTGGTGCTGCGCATCACCGTCGCGCACCGCCGCGCCGACGAGATCGCGCTGCCACTGACGCTGCTGCGCGGCAGTGCCGCCGCCTGCGCCAAGTCCGTGGTCACTCAGCTACGACGTTGGTTGGGCCGCCTCGACGAGCGGATCCTCGAGGTCGAGCAGGCCGCGCTCGACGCCCACGACGCCGGTCAGGACGCGAAGCGGGTGATCAGTGAACACCGCTTCACCCGGATGGACGAGCTGGCCGCAGCGCAGGCCCGGCTGGCCGAGATCAACACCGCGCTCGAGGCGTCGGTCGCGCATGGGGCGACGAGCGCCGCCTGAGAAGCCGCGCGGTCAGCGCTTCTCGCAGGCGATCTTGTCCTTATCGCGGTCGCTGCCCTTGTTCGCCCCGTAGAGCGCGTTGCTGCGCTTGAAATTCGTGACCGGCTTGGTGTGCCCGCGCACGTGGTCGTGGGCGCCGACCCGGCCGACCCCGTGCTTGTAGACCTTGTTCAGAGCCGTGCAGTTCTTGAAGTGGCGTGCGCTGGTCGCGGCATCGGCGGCGCCGGTGCCCGCAGCGAGCGAGGTGCCGAGGGCGGCGGCGGCGGCCAGGGCGGCTGCGCGGGTCAGAACGGTTGTCACAACGTCATCGGTCCTCAGGTAGGAGTTCAGCGTTCGGCCGCGTGCAGCACGGCCGCGCGCAGCCTAGCCGTGATCTGGTCCACGGCGTCGATGGCGTCGTCGATCATCGCGGCGCTCTCGACGGTGGCCAGTGAGCGGACGCCCTCGAGCAGCGTGGTCAGCGCCTGCAGATCACTGCTCACGCCACGCTGGAGTTCCTCGGCCATCCGGTCGCGGTCGGCGACGAGCGCCTGACGCAGGCCGGTCGTGCGCGGTTCGCGCTCGCTGGAGCAGAACGCGGCGAGCTCGGCCAGCGCGGCGCACTCTTGCTCGGTCCACTCCCGCGGCTGATGATCGACAACGCACAGGGAGCCGATCGGGCGGCCGTGCGCGTCGGTAAGCGGGAAGCCGGCGTAGGCAACGACGCCCGGCTGACCGGTCGCGGGATCGTCGGCACGACCGTCGATCTCGCGGACGTCGCTCAGCACCAGCGGCGCGCCACTGGACACGACGTACTGGCAGAAGGAGTACGTCAGCGGGACGACGCCCGGCTGCGGGCCCGGGCCGGGCACCCCGACGACTGCGGAAGGGACCGGCTGGGCGCGGTCCAGGAACGACACCAGCGCGGCCGGAGTCCCGAGCAACCGGCTCGTCAGCGCCGCGATCGCGTCGAAGCGCCGATCAGGTGCGTAGTCGACGGGCGCGTCCGCCGTGAGCGGCTGCCACGACTCGTCCACGGCGCCTCGCTCCGGTCAGGCCCCGGCACGCCCTGCGGTCCGGACATCGAG
This sequence comes from uncultured Jatrophihabitantaceae bacterium, assembly GCA_964658365.1. GTDB lineage: Bacteria > Actinomycetota > Actinomycetes > Mycobacteriales > Jatrophihabitantaceae > Jatrophihabitans. The sequence goes on along the minus strand of CAZZZE010000060.1, from coordinate 1,999 downwards.
GTAGCCGCAGCCTAGGCGCAGCGCGGCGATCGCGACGCACAGCCTCGGCATGCGGCGTCGAAACGTCCGCGCGTGCTCCGAACCGTCGCCGTGACGACGGGCCGGACCGTCCTTCAGTCCTGCTTGGGTCCCGGCGGCGGAGGAGTCGCGTCGGTGACGGTGCCCGGCTTCGCGTCCTCGCCGCGCAGGCCCTCGCGCAGTCCCTGGGCGGACTCCTTGGCCGTGGCCGCCATCTTGCCGGCGCGGTCCTTCGCCTTGTCGGCGAGCGGCCCGGCCTTCTTCTGCAACTCCTCGACCTTGGGGCCGGCCTTCTCGCGCAACTCCTCGATCTTGGGCGCGGCCTTCTTCTGCAGCTCCTCGGTCTTGTCCTTCATCCTGTCCAGGAAACTCATGGCAAACCTCCGGCTGGGAGCGGATCGCGTCGTTCGTGGCCGACCGGCCGACCCGACCATCCTAGGACGAAAGAGGCGGGCGCCGGGGCCGATGCTCCATCGTCGCGAGGACGTCGCAGCTGGCCCCGGCACCCGCCGTTGGGCGGATCACACCAAAGCCACGTCCCTCCACAGTCGCAGCTATATATGATCCGTGTTAAGTATGCATCAACGGGAGGCGATTCATCAAGCGGCTGGCGCCAAGCGTGTCGCCGCGGCGCGATTAGGCTCGACCCATGCCCGTGACCAGCACCCGCCGAGCCATCGTCCGGGTGCTCGACGGTGCCGAGCCGGCGCGCGCGCCCGACGATCTCGCCGTCGAGGCTCCGCTGGTGCTGGGCCTGGCCGGCGCGGCGATCGCCACCCTCATGCGCACCCCTGGCCACGACCTCGAGCTCGCCGCCGGCTGGCTGGTCGTCGAGTCCGGCGTGCGTCGGGCCGAGGACGTCGTGCAGCTGCGGCAGTGCCGCGAGGACGACACCGACCGCGTGCACATCACGCTGGCCGCGGGGGTCCGCGAGCCGCGACCCCGCGCCTTCGTCACCTCGGCCGCGTGCGGGGTGTGCAGCTCCGACGTCCTGGACCTCACGCTGCTCGTCGACGGTCCGCCGCACACGCCGGGATTCACCGTGTCCCGGGGGATGCTGGCCGAACTGCCCGATGCCATGCGCCGAGGGCAGAAGACCTTCGACCGCACCGGCGCCGTGCACGCGGCGGCGCTGGCGGCGGCCGACGGGACGCTCGGTCCGGTGCGCGAGGACGTCGGGCGGCACAACGCTGTCGACAAGGTCGTCGGGCAGGCGCTGCTCGCCGGCACGCTGCCCGCCCGAGACCGGCTGCTCGTGGTCAGCGGGCGGGTGTCCTTCGAACTGGTGCAGAAGGCAGTCGCCGCGGGCGCGGCCGGCATCGTCGCAGTGTCCGCGCCGTCGAGCCTGGCCGTCGACCTCGGCCGCGAGCACGGTCTGCTGCTCGCCGGCATGGTGCGGCGCGGGCGGATGAACGTCTACGCCGGCGAGGATCTGCTCGCCCGCTGAGCTGCGTCGGCGCGGGCGGCATCGACCTCGGACCACGTGTCGCAGTCGCGGCCCCAGCCCTGCGGGTCCGGCACGCGCGTGACCCGGGCCGTCGCGATGAGCGCGCGCATCGGCGCGCCCGCCGGCCGGTCGACGTCGCCCAGTACCCGGCCCAGCGCACGACGCCGCCAGGCGGCAGCCAGGTGGTTCGCCCGCCCCGCGTCGTCGACGAGCAGGGCGACGTCCGAGCTGCGGTCGGCAGCGAGCCGCGCGAGCAGCGCGGGCACGGCCGGCGCCACCGCCGGCAGGTCGGCGGCCAGCACGAGCACGACGTCGGCGGTGGTGTGCGGGAAGCCGGCGGCGATGCCGGCAACCGGTCCGCCACCCGGCGGATCCTCGACGCACCAGGTCACGTCGGTCGCGATCGCCCGGTGCGGGCCGACGACCACGACCCGCTCGGCGCCGGCCACCGCGGCTACGACGTGCTCGAGCAGCGTCTGTCCGCCGACGTCCAGGCCCGGCTTGTCGACACCACCGAGACGTCGCGCCGACCCG
>CAZZZE010000059.1:0-11479 GCA_964658365.1 uncultured Jatrophihabitantaceae bacterium | reverse complement strand
CGGTTGCAGGACGCGATCCGCCAGGACCCGGCACGGGCGTCGGCAGCCGTCGACGAGAGCCTGCGGATCAACAGCCCGGTCACGCGCTTCTTCCGGGTCGTCACGGAGGACCTCGAGTTCGGCGGCGTCACGATGTCCGCCGGCGACAAGGTGCTGCTCGTGTACGGCGCGGCGAACCTCGACAGCCGCCGGTTCCCCGAACCGGATACCTTCGACCTCGACCGCAGTTACACCCGCCACCTCACCTACGGATGGGGGGTCCACCGGTGCGTCGGTGCGCCGCTGGCGCATCTCGAACTGATGGTCCTGGCCCAGACCATGGTCCGCTCCTGCCGCTTCACCCTGGCCGGCGAACCCGAGATCGGCGCGCCGACCGCGCTGGGCAACTTCGTCGGCTTCGACACCCTGCTCATCGACGTCGAGCCGCTCGCAGCGGGTTAGGTGGCGGCGGGGGCGAGCACGATGTCGAACGTGGCCTGACTCCAGCTCCGGCCGCCCAGGTCGCGGCCGTCCGGCGTCGGCTCGTCCGCTCCTGCGCGCGCGAAGTCGATGATCAGCGACGGCCGGATGCCGAACACGCTGTCGTAGCCGAGCTGATCGCCGGCCACGAAGACATGGGTGGTGACCCGTCGCATGCCCTCGGCGGTGACCATGAAGTGCAGGTGCGGCGCGCGCAACGGTGATCGGTTCGTCGCGGCGAGCAGGTCGCCGACCGGGCCGTCGTCCGGGATGGGATAGGGCGTCGGCGTCAACGCCCAGAAGCGGTAGCCGCCGTCGTCGTCGGTGAACAGGTGCCCGCGGGCGGCCGTTCGGTCGTCCGGGTACTGGGTGTCGTAGAAACCGTCGTCGTCGGCCTCCCACACCTCGATGCGCGCCCCGGCCAGCGCCCGGCCGCTGGTGTCGGTCACCCGGCCCTCGACCCAGCACGGTTCACCGCTCGCCCCGTTGGCGATGTCGCCGCCGAGCGGCACCTCCGGGGAACCCTCGACATAGAACGGGCCGACGACCGTCGCCTCGGTGGCGCCGTCGCGCGCAGCATCGTTGATCGTGATCGTCTGCATGGACGCGCCGAGGACGTCCGAGAGCAGGATGAACTCCTGGCGGCGGTCGTCGGTGATGTGCCCGGCCCGGGTCAGGAAGGTGATGGCCTGCTGCCACTCGTCCTCGGTCAGGCGGACCTCCCGGATGAACGCGTGCACGTGACTCACCAGAGACGTCAGCACGTCGCGCAGCCGCTCGTCCGGGGTGTCGGCAAAGCTGGCAAGCACAGTGTCGACGAGCAGTTGCTCGCTGGCGGCCTGATCGCTCGGTTCGGTCTGCTGCGTCATGCGCGGTGCTCCATCGGGTCAGTCTTGCGGTTGCGGGCTGTCGCCGGACCACGCGCGGTGCAGCAGCGCGGTCAGCGACTCGGGGGTGACTGGTCGCGGGTTGCCGGCCGGTACGACGGGCAGGATCCCGGCGACCGCGGTGGCGATGTCGACCTCGCGCAGACCGAGGTCGCGCAGGGCTCGCGGTGCACCCAGGCGTTGCCGCAGCGCCTCGAGCCCGGCGCACGCGTCGTCGGTGCCGAGCGCTGCGGCGATCCGCTTCGCCGCCTGCGGGGCGTAGGGGGCGTTGAACGCCAGGACGTGCGGCAGCACCACCGCGTGCGTCGCGGCGTGCGGGAGGGCGAACGTACCGCCCAGTACGTGACAGATCTTGTGGTGCAGGCCGGACCCTGCGGAGGAGAAGGCGACGGCAGCGAGGTAGCAGCCGTAGAGCGTGGTCGCGACGGCCGCCGCGGCGCTCTCGGCGTCGCCGAGCAGCATCCCGGGTAGGCCAGTCCGCAGCGCAGTCAGCCCTTCGGCCGCCAGCGCCTGGTCGATCGGATCCACCCGCGGGCCCCACATGGCGTCGATGCAGTGCGCGACCGCGTTCAATCCGGAGGCCACCGCGAGCTCGGTCGGCAAGCCGGCCAGCAGGTCGGGGTCGTAGATCACCGTTCCGGGCAGCACCGACGGGTCGACGCCGGTGCGCTTGCGGCCGTCCTCGGTCAGCCCCCAGACGTCGGTGGCCTCGGAGCCTGCAAACGTCGTGGGCACCACGACGATCGGCAGCCCGGTGCTCAGGGCAACGGCCTTGACGAGCCCGGTCGCCGATCCCCCGCCGATCGCGATCAGCAGGTCCGCACCGCTGGCCTCGGCGGACGCCCGCGCCCGTAGCGCCACCTCCACCGGCACGTGCTCGACGGCGTCGGCGAACCTGGGTGCCCCGGCGAGCCCGGCCTCGGCGATCAACGACGCGTAGCGGTCGCGGGCCACGATGAAGGGCACTGCCGTCCCGCGCCGCGCCACCTCGGCGGCGAGGTGCGTCGCAGCCGAACCGGCGCCGAACACGACCTTCTGCGGGTTGGTCGTGTGCTCGAAACGCAGCCTCGCCCACCCGTCGCTCGGTGTCATGTCAGCGCGGCGACGGGCTGAGCCGGGCCTGCTTCGACAGGTAGATGTCCTCGATCTCGGCGCCGCGGGTCAGCACGTCGCGGCCCGGCATCTCGAGCGTGATCCGACCCTGGTGCAGGACCAGCGCACGGTCGACGAACTCGGCGACGTGATGGAGGTACTGCTCGACGAGCAGCACCGCGGTCCCCGATTCGCGCAGGGAATCCAACTGGCCGTAGATCCGCTCGCAGATGATCGGCGCGAGACCGAAGGACACCTCGTCCAGCAGCAGGACACCGGGACGCCGGCACATGGCCCGGGCCACGGCGAGCATCTGCTGCTCTCCCCCGCTCAGCGTCCCGGCCTTCTGCCCGAGCTTGCCGGCCAGTTCCGGGAAGATCGCCCCGAGGTCGCTCGGCGAGACCTGGGCTGCCTGCAGGTTCTGTCGCACCGTGAGCCCGGGAAACACCGACCGGCCCTCGAGCACCTGCCCGATACCGCCTCTGGCTCGCCGGTAGGCGGGACCGGTCATGACCTCGCCGTCGAGCTCGACGGTCCCCTCGGTGTGCACGAGCATGCCGGAGATCGCGCGCAGGGTCGTCGTCTTGCCCGCGCCGTTTCGGCCCAGCAGCCCGACAATCTCCCCGGCGCCGACGACGAGGTCGACATCGTGCAGGACGGGAGCCTGACCGTAGCCGGCCGTCAACCCGCGGACCACGAGTTCGCTCATGGCGCGACGGCCCCCGCCTCGGTCAGGGCAGCGCGCGGGGTGTCGTCGCCGAGGTAGGCCGCGACCACCGCGGGATCGGCCAGGACCTGCGCCGGTGGGCCACTGGCGATCAGGGCGCCGAAGTCCAGGACGATGACGTTGTCGGCCACCTCGGCCACCAGGTCCACATCGTGCTCGACGAGCAGGACCGCGACGCCGAGGCCGGCCATCTCGCGGATGGCGTCGACGATCAGCTCACCCTCGACGCTCGACAGACCGGCGGCGGGTTCGTCCAGGCACACCACCGACGGCGCCTGCGCCATGACCCTGGCGATGGCCACCAGGCGCCGCACGCCCTGCGGCAGTTCAGACACCCGCACGTCGAGCGTGCCCGTCAGCCCCAGGGCCAGGACGGCGTCGGACACCTGGGTGCTCAGCGTCTGGCGCTTCGGCACGACCATGTCCGTGACGTAGGGCAGGACGTCCCACGCGTGCCGATCGGCCGCCGCGAGGAGGTTCTCGCGCACCGACAGGTCCTCGAACAGCTCGAGACCCTGGAACGTCCGCCCGACGCCGAGCCGGGCGCGCTTGTGCGCGCTCCAGGTCGTGATGTCGGTGCCCTTCAGGCTCACGGTCCCCGCCGAGGGATGGTGGAAGCCGGTCAGGGCATCGATCAAGGAGGTCTTGCCGGCCCCGTTCGGGCCGATGACCGCGCTCACCGTGCCGGCACGCAACGACACGTCCACCGACGTCAGCGCCGGTGTGGCACCGTAGCGGACTTCGAGATCACGCGCTTCGAGCACGACGGGCGACTCGTCGCCGAGGGCGGCAGGCGCGGCCCGGCGCTCCTTGCGCACGGTCTGCTCGGCGTCGACGGCCGGCACCGTCCGGGCGCCGCCGAGCTCCGGCAGGCCGGTCCGCGACAGCACTGTGCGGGCCACGGCCGCCAGCGTGCGGCTCTGCGTCACGATGGCGCCGTCGGGGTAGCGGACCACCGCGTCGATCACGAAAAGCCCGGCCAGGATCGTGATCCAGACGTCCAGGTCGCTGACGTGCACCACCTGGTCGATCGCGTAGGGCAGCAGCGCGCCGGTGGAGATCAGACCCGCGAAGACGGCCCCGGACTGGAAGCCGATGCCGGCGACGACAACGAGAGCGACGAGGTAGATGGAGTTGAAGACCGAGTAGTCAGAGAACCCGACGACGCCGTACCGGAAGGTATTGAGAGCACCGGCGAGCCCGGCCAGGCCGGCGGAGATGGCGAACGCGCCCAGCTTCGCCCCCCGTACCGAGATGCCAAGGGCCGCGGCACCGCGCTCGTTGGCCCGCACGGCGGTGAAACGCCGCCCGGACCGGCCGCGGCGGACGTTGAGTGTGACCACGCCCCCGAGCACGGCGATCAGGATGCAGACGATCGCGTACCGCTCGGGGTACAGGCTCGGGCTGATGGTGAACCCGAAGACACTGGCGGCGGGCACGATGAGCCCGGCCGTGCCGCCGGTCAGCCGCGGGGCGTTCAGCACCGCCTGCTCGATCAGCAGCGACAGCCCCAGGGTGGCGATCGCGAGGTTGACGCCGCGGACCCGCAACGCCGGAACACCGATCGCGAGCCCGACGACCACCGCTGCGAGGACCCCGGCGACGATCGAGGCAAGGAACGGCCACCCGGCCTTCGACGCGGCCTGCGCAGATACCAGTGAACCCACGCCGGCCAGGGCGAACGGGGCCAGGCTGATCTGCCCGGCGTACCCGGTGATGACGACGACCGACAGCGCGAGCAGCACCGACACGGCAGTGGTGATGGCGGCGATCGCCGCACCCTGCCCGAAGATGATCGGCACGAGGAAGGAGAGGACGACGACCGGAACCAACCTGGTCCAACGGATCGCCCCGGTCGTGATCGCCGGCAACCGGGTGGCCTCGAGCGACCCACGTCCGGGCAAGGCGGAGCCGCCGAGTATCAGCGCAACGACGATCACCAGGAAGGGCACCGAGTTCACGAAGCCCGACCACACGTTGTGCTGGATGAGCAGCGATTCGGCGACGCCGATGGCCAGGCCGACGCCCACGGTCCCCCAGATCGAGGTGAAGCCGCTGATCAGTCCTGCCCCCATGGCGGGCAGCAGCAGTTCCGTGGCGTTGGACGCCGCGAGACCCGTGGTGGGCAGGACCAGGATGCCCGCAAGAGCGGCCAGTGCCCCACCCAGGGTCCAGCCGAAGATGCCGACGATGTGCGGGGAGATGCCGACCGTCGAGGCAACGTCGGGTCGTTCCCTCAGGGCCTGTGCGACGCACCCGAACCTCGTCCTGCTGAACAGGCCGACGAGCAGCGCGGCCACCACCACCGTCACGACCAGGACCACCACGGTGTCGGTCGTGATGTCGGCCCCGAACACCGTGTGCGTCGACGCACCGAACAGTGAAGGGACCGAGACGATCGCCCCCCCGTAGTGCCACGCGGCCAGGCTCTGCAGGAAGAGCAGCAGCCCGAGCGTGCAGATGGCCCGTGCGAGGTCGCTGGCCCGGCTCAACCGACGAACCGCCACCAGGTAGAAGACCGCGCTGAGCAGTGCTCCGAACAGCACCCCGCCGACGACGGAGACGAGTGCCGGTGTGCCCCACGAGGACTGCATCTCCCAGTAGGCGTACGCGCTGGCCATGCCGATCCCGCCCTGCGCGAAGCTGAGCACCCCGGAGGACTTGAAGACGGCGACGATGCCGAGGCCGGTCAGCGCGTACGCACCGCCGCCGGACAAGCCGGCGATGATGAACTGCCACGTGACACCCACGATGCGCCCCGAGTCAGCCGGAGATGGGCAGGGCCGTCGTGCCGACCGAGAGTTTGCCGCCGGAGATCGTGCCTGAGGTGACCTGACGCAGCACCATGCGCGGCGCCCCTGACACCGGCCCGGGGGTGTTCCAGTCCAGCGGTGAGGTCAACCCGATGTCCAGGCCGCCCGAGAGGCCCTTGAGGTAGGCCAGGGCCGAGGTGCCGGACACCTCCTTGCTGGCGTTGAGGATCTTCGCGGCGGCCTTGACCGCCAGCCACGCCGTCAACGTGACGTCGCCGTAGGTGTCGGTGAGCCCGCCGACCGACGAGCCGTACTTGGCGGTGTCGGCCTGGAACTGGGACAGCACCGACGCCGAGTAGTCCACGATGACCCGGTTGTCGAGCTTCTGGTCCGAGAACGCCTTGACGGTCGCGGAGTCGATCGAGCCGGTCGACAGCAGCCAGGTCGGCGTGTACCCGATCTGACGACACGTCGACGCCATCGTTGTCAGTGCGCCTGACGCCAGCAGCGGTAACACAACCTGGGCACCGGCCTGTTTCGCCTTCAGGCAGTACGACTGGAAGCTGGACGCGGTCAGCGACACCTGGATCTGGGTCGTCTGCACGCCGCTCGGCAGCTTCGCCAGGATGCGCTTGATGTTCTGGTTCGACGCCGGGGTCGGGTAGTTCGGGATCGCGAGCTTGGTGGTCCCCTTCGGCAGCACCGAGCTGATCGCGAGATTGCCGAAGGCACCCGGCAGGATCGGGTAGGACAGCGAGTCGGTCAGGTCCTGGTTCGTGTACGGCAACTCGCCCAGCACGAAGGTCTTGTGCTGCTTGGCGCTCTGGTACAGCGGCGCGGTCTGGGTGACGGTCGAGCCACCGGCGATCATGACTGCCTTGTCCTGCCCGAGGACGCGCTCGGCGCAGACCGACGACTGCTGCGGGGAATTCTGCGTGTTGCAGAAATCGATCTTGACGGGTCTTCCCTTGATGCCGCCCGCAGCGTTGACGGCCAATGCCGCGATCTTGGCCGCTTTCTGCGCATCGGGGAAGGACAGGCCGGGGGTGTTTTCCTCACCGACGAGGCCGAGCACGACGGACGAGCCTTTCAGTCCCGAGCCGGAGCCTGAACTCTTCGACGTCGATGAACTGCTGCTACTACATGCCGAGACGGTGATCGCCGTGATCAGCGGTATCGCGACCCAGACAGCTCGTTTCCTCGCAACGCTCATTTTTCTAACCCTTCCCGCACTCAACGATGAGTCGAAGCGATGGCTATCACCATGGCCCCGTGAATTAGAGGGAATTTAGCGGGAAAATCCAGGAAAAACAACAGTCACGGGGAACCGAGATGCACCTGATGCGCACGCGGTGATCAACCCAAGAATTGGAGTCGGAAATACCTCGGAAAACAGCACAGGCCGGCCGCATTCCACCGAAGAAGAATTCGATGGAATGCGGTCGGCCGTGACGAGCAGAAAGGCCCTTCTTACGCCGACGCCGAACGCAGCGACGTCGACGGCGGGACCAGTTCAGGTTCTGCGGTGACGATAGGTTCCGCCGGGACGTCGAAATGCTGTTGCCCCAGCAACTTCATGTACCGGTCCGAGGTGGGCGTCCACTGGGTCCGCTGCATCTGCAGATCCATGAACAACCGCTGCAACAGTTCACCCGACCTCGCGGCGGTGGCGCCCACCGAGCGGAACAGCAACTCCCCCGCCTCGTACGCGAGCTCATTAGCCTTCATGATCTGACTGGCGCACCGGGTGAACTCCTCCTCCGCCGGTCGCACCGGGCCGTTCACCCACTGCTCGCACAGCACCTTGTACCGGTCGGCGGCGCTGAGGACGAGGGTCTCGGCGCAGTCCACGAGTCGCAGCGCGTGGCCGTACGTCCGGTGGGTGTCCGGGTGCAGATACATCAGGATCTGCGGTTCGAACACCCGCTTCTTCGTCCGCACCACGTTCTCGAACTCGGCCAGGGCTCCGCGCGCCGCCCCGATCTGCGAGCACGCGAGCTCGCCGGCCGCGAACGGCAGGATGTTGCCCATGTACATCGGGTTGCCGTGGATCCGAGCGCCCGGCGCGATGCCGTCGTCGTCGGCCGCCGCGGTCGCACCGGAACCGGCGAGCATGCCGCCGCTCGTCGTGAACCGCTCCGGCACGAAGACGTCGTCGACCAGCACACTGTTGGACCCGCTGGACTGCAGGCCCATCGTGCGGCCGCCGCCCCAGTCGTTGAGGATCGTGTACTGGCCCCGGGGGATGACGACGAGGAACTTCTCCTTCTTGCCGTCCGCTCCGGTGCGCAGTGCCGTTCCCATGAAGTGCGTCGAGTAGGGCACGCCGGACGAGTACGCCCACGTCCCCGAGACGCGGTAGCCACCCTCGACCCGCGTGGCCACACCGCGCGGCGCCGCCGAGAACGGCGCGATGAAGTAACCCTGTGCGCCGAACAGCTCGGTCTGCACCTCGAGCGGGAAGTGGCTCGCGGCCTGCATGGCGTGGCCGGCCCCGAGGCACAAACACCAGCCCGAACCGGGATCACCCTTGGCGATCTCGATGATCACCTTGAAAAAGGTGGTGATGTCGAATTCGTAACCGCCGAAACGGCGCGGCTGGAGCATGCGGTAAAAGCCCGCGTCCAGGAAAGCCTGGTGGAGCTCGGGCGAATAGGTTCCGCGCAACGCAGATGCCTCTGCTTCGCGGCGGACCCACGGCTGGAGATCGGTCGCCCGTTGAATGATCTGTTCCTGGGTCAGTTCCGGCTCCGGCACAGCGAACCGCACGTCCTCGTGGACCAACATCACCATTTCGGTTCTCCCTTTTCGGCAGGTCTTCTGCTTATCGCGATATGCACCGCGGCGATAAATTCACGGTAGGTGGCCGAGCCCTCGGCACAGACCCTGCCGTATCACTCACTGGGATGGGCCGGCGAACGTCGACGATCTCCCGGCGACGCGGCCGGCCTCAGGAATCGCTGGACAGGGCAGGGTGCAGGTCGAGCGGGAGCTTGTCCGCTCCGTACGCCGGCCAGGTGTGGCGGTGGACGTCCCCGGCCAGTTCGAAGGAGGCGGTCCGTGCCAGCAGTTCCTCGAGCACGACCCGCAGCTGCAGGCGGGCGAGAGGCGCGCCGAAGCACTGATGAACGCCACGGCCGAACGCGAGGTGCCGCTTGTCCGCGCGGTCGATGTCGAAGCTCGCCGCGTCGGACCAATGGCTCGGGTCGACGTTCGCGGAGCCGAAGTTCAGGTGCACGTAGTCACCGGCCTTGAGCGACTCCCCACCGATCTCGACGTCGCGCAGGCATTTGCGTTGCATGGCCTGCGTGGGCGAGTCAAGCCGCAACCCCTCCTCGATCGCGTCGGGGATGCGATCCGGGTTCGCCCGCAGGAAATCCTGCAACTGCGGGTCGCGAGCGAGCCGGCACACGATGCTGGTCAGGCCGTTCGTCGTCGTTTCGTGGCCGGCGACGAGCAGCAGCACCACGTAGCCGATCACGGCCTGGTCCGACAGCGGGGCCCCGTCGATCTCTCCGGAGATGATGGCGCTGAGGATGTCGTCGTCGCGCAAGTCCCGCCGGCGCTGCTGGATGACCGACAACAGGTAGGGCATGATCTCCGCGAACAGCGAATCCCGCTTCGGACGACCGGGCTCGTTGCGGCCGCCCCGGCTCACCAGCTCCCGGTGCCAGTTGTTGATGTGATCGCGGTCCTCGTCCGGTATCTGCAAGAACCTGCACAGCGTGCGTACCGGGAACGGATTGGCGAACGTGGCCACGAAATCGATTGGTCCGGCGCCGATCAGGGGATCGAGCATCTCCTCGGCGAACGGGCGGAGATCGCCCTCGAGCTCGGACATCTTGGCCGCGGTGAAAAACGGGTTGATCATGCGCCGATAGGGCGTGTGCTCAGGCGGGTCGGACTCGAGCGGAATCATCCGCGTAGCTCCGGCCACCGGAGTGTTGCTGCTGAACGTTTTCGCGTCCGTGACCGCCGCGATCACCTCGTCGTACCCGAAGATGCCCCACGTTCCGGGGCCGTCGATGCGCCCGACCGGACACGTCCCCAGCACCTGCGCATACGCCTTGGTGGTGTCGATCTCCCGGTCGTCGGCGACGTCGGCCAACGCCGTCACGGGATTCCATTGAGTGGGCACGTACTTTCTCCGTTCGACAGCGATCTTTTTTCCTCAAGTGCCAAGACCGGGCCTCATCGTGTCGCTCCCGCCGACGTGCACCGAACGCTGTGTCCTACTGGGTGAAACGGCGACCAACACTGCTGTTCGGCCCGACATTCGTCTCGGCTTCACCGCAGGGCTTGCTGGTACGTTCCGGCGGTCGATGCGACGTGCACCGACGCCACGGGAGGAAGTCGATGCCGGCAGTAGCCGAGGACCGCGAAGACGTGCTGGACCCCGAGCTTGCGATCGTCGATGCGCATCACCATCTCTGGGCCGCTGACTTCCCCCTCCCCGGCGGCCCCTACCTGCTGCCGGAACTCGGCGCCGACCTCGCCGACGGGCACCGGATCGAAGCCACGGTCGTGGTCGAGTCCCACGTGCCCGGTTACCCGCCGGGCCGACCGGGTCCGGAGCACCTGCACGCCGTAGGCGACACCGAGTTCGCGGTGGCCACAGCCGAGCGTGCGCAGGAACTTGGCCTGCCCACCCGGATCGGAGCCGGCATCGTCGGTCACGCCGACCTGCGGCTGGGCAGCGCCGTCGACGAGGTGCTCGACGCGCATCTCGCGGCCGCCCCGACCAGGTTCAAAGGCATCCGGCAGATGATGGCGCCGAACCTGCAGACCTTCGCCGACGACCGCATGCTCGTGCAGCCGAACGTACGCGAGGGTATGGACCGGGTCGCGGCACGCGGGCTCACGCTCGACGTATGGCTGCTGCACGTCCAGCTGCCGGACCTCATCGACACCGTCCGCGCGGTCCCGCACCTCACGTTCGTGCTGAACCACCTCGGCACGCCGACGGGCGTCGGCCCATGGGCGGGTCGGCGCGAGGAAGTCTGGAGCGACTGGTCGCAGAGCATGACGACGCTCGCCGGGGAGCCCAACGTCGTGGTCAAGCTGGGCGGGATGAACATGATCTTCACCGGCTTCGGCTGGGCCGAGGGCGAGAAGCTGCCGTCCTCGCAGCAGCTGGCGGACGCCACCGGCCGGTACTTCCATCACGCGATCGACACCTTCGGCCCCGCCCGATGCCTGTTCGAGAGCAACGCGCCGCCCGACCTCCGGTCGGGCTCCTACCGCACGCTGTGGAATGCGTTCAAGCGCATCTCGGCGCCGTACACGCCGGCCGAACGGGAGCTGCTGTTCAGCGCGACCGCGACCCGCGTCTACCGGCTGGACTGATCCGGCGGGCTCACCGGTGCCGTTACGGCGCGGCCCATTCCCGGACGATCCGTAGCGACGTGAACGACCAGCGGCCGGCGTCGAGTGCGAACGTGGCGTCGTAGCGGCCCATCGAGGCCGGCGTCGGCGGGCTGACGTTCCAGCGCTGGTAGCGGCAGCTGCTCTCGGCGCCGGCGTCGGTCGCCGTGATCGCGATGTTGCTCAGCAGGTGACGG
>CAZZZE010000058.1:0-11634 GCA_964658365.1 uncultured Jatrophihabitantaceae bacterium | reverse complement strand
GTGCCCACGCCGGCCTCGCTGACCAGCTTGACGTGCACCCGCGCCTGCGGGTTCGCGTTCTTCAGGTCGTGGATGAGCTGCGCGAGGTCCTCGATGGAGTAGATGTCGTGGTGCGGCGGCGGCGAGATCAGCCCGACGCCCGGTGTCGAGTGCCGCGTCCGCGCGATCCACGGGTACACCTTGTAGCCGGGCAGCTGGCCGCCCTCGCCGGGCTTCGCGCCCTGTGCGACCTTGATCTGGATGTCGTCGGCGTTGACGAGGTAGTGGCTGGTGACGCCGAAGCGACCAGAGGCCACCTGCTTGACGGCCGAGCGCCGAAGGTCACCGTTGTCGTCGGCGGTGAAGCGCCGCGCGTCCTCGCCGCCCTCGCCGCAGTTCGACCGACCGCCGAGCCGGTTCATGGCGATCGCGAGCGTCTCGTGCGCCTCGGCCGAGATCGAGCCGTAACTCATCGCCCCGGTGGCGAAGCGCTTGACGATCTCGGACACCGGCTCGACCTCGTCGACCGGCACGGCCGGGCGCAGATCGGTGCGGAACTCGAACAATCCGCGCAGCGTGCCGCCCTCGCGGTTCAGTGCCTCGATCTTGTCGGTGTACTCCTGGAAGACCTCGTAGCGACGGTTGCGGGTGGCGTGCTGCAGCAGGAACACGGTCTCGGGATTGAACAGGTGCAGCTCACCCTCGCGGCGCCACTGGTACTCGCCGCCGATCTCGAGGCGGCGGTGCGCCCGGGACGTCGCGATCAGCGGGTAGGCGAGCGAGTGCCGCGCCTCGACCTCATCGGCCAGGGTGGCCAGGCCGATCCCGCCGAGCCGCGACGGGGTGCCGCCGAAGTACTCGTCGACGAGCGACTGGTCGAGACCGAAGGCCTCGAAGACCTGCGCGCCGGTGTAGGACGCGATCGTGGAGATGCCCATCTTCGACATCACCTTCAGCACGCCCTTCGACAGCGCCTTGACGTATTTCTGGATCGAGCCCACGGCGTCGCCGCCGGCGATGGCCCCGGTCGAGACGAGGTCGTCGATCGTCTCGAAGGCGAGGTAGGGGTTGACGGCCGCGGCGCCGTAGCCGATGAGCAACGCGACGTGGTGCACCTCGCGCGCCTCGCCGGTCTCGACGATCAGCCCGACCTGGGTGCGCTGCCCGGTACGGACCAGATGCTGGTGCACGGCAGACGTGAGCAGCAGCGACGGGATCGGCGCATGGTCGGGATCGCAGTCGCGGTCGCTGAGGATGAGGATCCGCGCGCCGGCCTCGACCGCGGCCGAGGACTCCCGGCGGACGCGCTCGAGCGCGGCGGCCAGCGCCTCTCCCCCGCCGTGCACCCGGTAACGGCCGTCGATGAGCTGGCACTGGAAGCCGGGCATGTCACCGTCGGCGTTGATGTGCCAGATCTTGGCCAGTTCCTCGTTGTCGAGGACCGGGCGGGGCAGCACGATCTGGCGACACGACGCCGGGCCCGGGTCAAGCAGGTTGCGCTCGGGCCCGATGCCCGCCGACAGCGAGGTGACGAGCTCCTCGCGGATCGCGTCCAGCGGCGGGTTGGTGACCTGCGCGAAGAGCTCGGTGAAGTAGTCGAACAGCATCCGCGGACGCTTGGACAGCACCGCGATCGGGGTGTCGGTGCCCATCGAGCCGATCGGTTCGGCACCGCCGGCGGCCATCGGCGCGATGAGGACGCGCAGCTCCTCCTCGGTGTAACCGAAGATCTGCTGCCGCCGGCTGATCGACTCGTGGGTGAACACGACGTGCTCGCGCGGCGGCAGGTCGGCCAGCGCGACCATGCCCGCGTGCAGCCACTCGTCGTAGGGGTGCTCCGCGGCCAGCTCGGCCTTGAACTCGTCGTCGGAGCGGATGACGCCGCGCTCGGTGTCGACGAGGAACATCCGGCCCGGCTGCAGCCGGCCCTTGGCGACGACGGTGGCGGGGTCGATGTCGAGGACCCCGGACTCGCTGCCCAGCACGACGAGGCCGTCGGAGGTCTGCCACCACCGGCCGGGGCGCAGGCCGTTGCGGTCGAGGACGGCGCCGATGACCGTGCCGTCGGTGAAGTTGACGCACGCCGGGCCGTCCCACGCCTCCATGAGGCAAGAATGGAACTCGTAGAACGCCCGCCG
This sequence comes from uncultured Jatrophihabitantaceae bacterium, assembly GCA_964658365.1. GTDB lineage: Bacteria > Actinomycetota > Actinomycetes > Mycobacteriales > Jatrophihabitantaceae > Jatrophihabitans. The sequence continues at coordinate 9,517 of CAZZZE010000058.1, read as the reverse complement.
GGCGGCGCCCATCTCGACGTTGTTCTCCCACGCCTCCGGGATCATCATCAGCACCGCGTGCGGCAGGCTGCGGCCGCCGAGGTGCAGCAGCTCGACGACCTCGTCGAACGTGGCGGAGTCGCTGGCGTCAGGGGTGCAGATCGGGAACAACCGCTTGAGGTCGCCGGGGATCAGGTCGGACCCGAGCAGCGCCTCGCGGGTACGCATCCAGTTCCGGTTGCCGCGGATGGTGTTGATCTCGCCGTTGTGGGCGATGTAGCGGAACGGGTGGGCCAGCGGCCAGGACGGAAACGTGTTCGTCGAGAACCGCGAGTGCACGAGGCCGATGGCACTCTCGAAGCGCGGGTCGGCAAGGTCGGTGAAGACCTCGCCGAGCTGATCGGTGGTGACCATGCCCTTGTAGATCAGGGTGCGCGTCGACAGCGACGGGAAGTACAGCTCGAGCTGGTTCTCGCGGGCCTGCCGCTCGGCGACCTTGCGCAGGGCGAACGCGCGGCGCTCGAGCTCCAGGCCGCGTTCGCCGTCGGCGCCGGCCACGAACAGCTGGCGGAACTGCGGGATGACGCTCAGCGCGGTCGGACCCAGCCCGTCGGTGACCACCGGCACCGGGCGCCAGCCGAGCACCACGAGACCCTCGTCGGCGCAGACGTTCTCGACGATCTCGACGACGGTGCGCGCCTGCTCGTCGTCGATGGGCAGGAAGGCGATGCCGACGGCGTAGGCGCCGCGCGGGGGCAGCTCGAAGTCCACGGACTCGCGCAGGAAGCGGTCAGGCACCTGGACGGTCAGTCCCGCGCCGTCGCCCGAGGACGTCTCGGCGCCGGCAGCACCGCGGTGGTCGAGGTTGTGCAGCGCGGTCAGCGCCTGCGCGACGATCCGGTGGCTGGCGCGCCCGTGCAGGTCGGCCACGAAGGCCACGCCGCAGGCGTCGTGCTCGAAGGCCGGGTCATACAGGCCCTGGGGCTCTGGTACGGCCGAGAACGGCACCCTCATGTGAGCTCCTGTCCGGGTCGGGGACTGGGGTGGGACAGCGTCGGCCCGCACAGCGGTGTTCACGTTACCGTCAGGTTTCGGTCAATCCGAACCGATATCCGTGTGACGAAGTTCGCCGAGCAACTGCGACTCGAGTGCGAGCCGGTGCTCGGGATCGATGAGCTTGCCGTCGCAGTCGGTGACGTAGAAGGCGTCGACCACCACTCCGGCCACCGAGGACACCCGCGCCGAGCGGACGTCCAGGCCGGCGCGTTCCAGCGCGCGGGTGATGCGGAACAGCAGGCCGATCTCGTCCTCGCCCCGGAACTCGACGACCGTGGCGTCGGCCGAGTCGTCGAACCAATGGACGGTCATCCGCAGCGGCGCACCCTCGGGCCGGCGCGAGTAGGTCCGGGCCTTCTCGCGCAGCCTGCCCTCGAGACCGAGTTCGCCGCGCAGGGCCCGCGCCAGGTCGTTGCGCACCAGCACCGCCTCGGGCATCGCCCCGAAGCGCGGCGCGACGTCGAAGCGGTTGACGGCCATTCCGGCGTGGGTGCAGATCGAGGCCTCGCGGATGTCGAGCGAGTGCAGGGCCAGCACGCCGGCGGTCCGGTACAGGGCGCCGGCGCGGTCCGCGGTGGCCACGACGACCTCGTTGGGCCGCAGCACCACGGCCAGCTCGCCGGCCTCGGCCAGCTCGCGCCGCTCGTGGTCGAGCGGAATGGGCTCGGCCTGCCTGGTCCCGCCGATCGAGTCGCTGACGCGGCGGACGAGGTCGGCGACGAGCCGGCCCTTCCAGTCGCTCCACGCGGCCGGGCCGGTGGCCTTGGCGTCGGCGATGCTCAGCGCGTGCAGGGCCTCGAGCAGCTCGATGGAGCCGCCGACGAGGTCGCGGACGATGGCGATGGTCATCGGGTCGTCGAGGTCGCGGCGGGTGGCGGTGTTGGGCAGCAGCAGGTGATGGTGCGTCAGGTCCTCGATCAGGGCCACGTCGGCGTCCTCGAAGCCCATCCGCTCGGCGATCCGGTGCGCGATGACCGCACCCTTCACCGAGTGGTCGCCGCCCGGGTCGCCCTTGCCGATGTCGTGCAGGAGCGCCGCGACGAGCAGCAGATCCCGGCGCTCGACGCCGCCGTCGTCGACAGCCGCGGCGGCGGCCGTCTCGAGCAGGTGCCGGTCGACGGTAAAGCGGTGGACCGGGTTGTGCTGGGCCCGGCACCGCACCGTGTCCCACTCGGGGATCAGCGCGGCGAGCAGACCGACCTGGTCGAGCGACTCGAGCACCGGGATGGCCGCGGCGCCGGCGCCCAGGACGGCCAGGAAGTCGGTGCGCACGGCGTCGGACCACGGGATGGGCGCCGGGGCCGACTCGCTGGCCAGCCGTTCGAGGGCGAACGGCGCGATGGGCAGGTCGTGCTCGGCCGCGACCCGCGCCATCCGGGTGACGATCCCCGGATCGGCCCACGGATCGGCGTCACGCGCGAGGACGAGCTCGCCGTTCTGCAGGACGACGTCCTTCGCCAGTCCCACCCGCTCGACGCCGGGGCGCGAGCCGAACAGCCGCCGGCGCGGGGTGTGCGCGCGCTGGCTGGCGACCCGGCGCCACGCGACGTCGAGCTCGTGGGCGATGCTGCGGGCGGCCTCGTTCACCCGCCGCAGCAGGATGTCGCGGGGTTCGTCGGGCTTGCCGTCCTCGGCCTCGATGCCGAGCGCGGCCGCCACGCCGTCGTGTTCCTGCTGGCGCAGCACGTCGTCGGACCCGCCGGTCTGGCGTTGCAGCTCGCCGCGGACGTCGAGCAGCAGCGGGTACGCCTCGCGCACCCAGACCGGGTAGTCGACGAGCTGCGCCGCGGCGAGCGCGCGCAGCGACTGCGCGTCGCGCAGGCCGCCGCGGGAGTCCTTGAGGTTCGGTTCGAGCAGGAACGCCGCCTCGCCGGCGATGCCCCACCGCGCCCGCGAGATCTCGCGCATCTCGTCGAGCCGCTTCACGGCCGTGGCGCGCCAGACGTCGAGGATGCTGCCGCGCACCCGGCCGGTGAGACCGGCGTCGCCGGCGATGTGGCGGATGTCGAGCAGCCCCATCAGGGCCTTGAGGTCGTCCTTCGCCACCGCGAGCGCCTGATCGGGAGTGCGCACCGAGTGGTCGAGGCTGACGCCGCTGTCCCAGATCGGGTACCAGATCGAGTCGGCGACGGCCGTGAGTCCGGCGACCTTGCCCTCGTGCAGAAGCACGAGGTCGAGGTCGGAGTACGGCGCCGGCTCACGACGGCCCAGGCCGCCCACCGCCACCAGCGCGACGCCGGGCCGCTCGTCACGGTTGGCTGCGAACAGCTCGAGCAACCACCCGTCATAGGCGGCCGAGAGCTCCTGGCGCAGGGCCGCACCGACGAGTCCGGGCCGGCGTAGTACGCCGGCCCGGACCTCGCTCAGTGACTCGCGCTCAGATGGCGTCGGCGTCTCGTTCACCCGTACGCACGCGCACCAGCGACTCGAGCGGCGTGACCCACACCTTGCCGTCACCGATCTTGCCGGTGCGGGCGGCCTCGACGATCGCGGCCACCAGCTTCTCGACGTCGCCGTCGGAGCAGATCACCTCGAGGCGCACCTTGGGCACGAAGTCGACGGTGTACTCGGCACCGCGGTAGACCTCGGTGTGGCCGCGCTGGCGACCGAAGCCCTGGACCTCGCTGACGGTGAGGCCCTGAACGCCCAGGACCTCGAGGGCGGCCTTGACGTCGTCGAGCTTGAACGGTTTCAGGACTGCGGTGATCTGCTTCATGCGGGCACACCCTCCTGCGTGGACAAGGCTGATCCGAAGTGGCCCGAGGTGCCGACGCCACCCCAATCGTAGGCGGACTCACCGTGCATCGCGGTGTCGAGGCCCTCGTCTTCCCACTCCTCGGGCACGCGGTTCTTGACGACCAGGTTGATCACGACGGCGATGATGATCGTGCCGACGAAGGAGTAGATCGTGACGGCACCGGCGGCGAGGAACTGGTGCAGCAGCAGGTTCCAGCCACCGAAGTGGCCGCCACCACCGGCGAAGATGCCGTCATTGCCGAACGAGTTCGCAGACTTCGAGGCGAAGAAGCCGACACTGAGCGTGCCGATCCACCCACCGACGAAGTGGACGCCGACGACATCGAGGGCGTCGTCGTAACCGAACTTGTTCTTCAGGCTGATCGCGAACGCACAGGCGAAGCCGGCGATGAAGCCGATGAAGATCGAGCCCATCGGCGTGACCCAGCCGGCGCAGGGGGTGATGGCTACCAGGCCGGCAACAGCACCTGACGCGGCACCGAGGGCGGTGGACTTGCCGTAGCGCAGTTTCTCGGCCAGCAGCCAGCCCAGCAACGCGGTGGCGGTGGCGGTGTTGGTGTTGACCCATGCGACGCTGGCGACACTGTCGGCCGCGAGTTCGGACCCGGCGTTGAAGCCGAACCAGCCGAACCACAGCAGGCCCGCGCCGAGCATCACGAACGGGATGTTGTGCCCGCGCATCTGCTCGCGCGGCCAACCCTTGCGCTTGCCGAGCACGAAGCACATGGCCAGGCCCGCAGCACCGGCGTTGATGTGCACGACCGTTCCACCCGCGAAGTCCTCGGCGAAGAAATGCCCGTCGATGAGCGAGCGGTTCAGCCAGCCGTAGCCGTCGAACACCCAGTGCGCGACCGGCGCGTAGATCAGGACCGACCAGAGGGTCACGAACGCCACGAACGGGCCGAACTTCCAGCGGTCGGCGGTGGAGCCGGTGATCAGCGCCGGAGTGATGATCGCGAAGGTCAGCTGGAAGGCGACCAGACACATCGTCGGGATGACCTGCGCCGACCCCAGCGTGGGCACCGCGTCTGCGGTGTTGCGCAAGAAGAAGAAGTGCGAGTCGCCGAGGTACTTGCCGGTGCCGCCGAAGCCCCAGCTGAACCCGATGCAGATCCAGGTGACGCTGACGATGCCGATGCAGGCGAAGTTCTGGATCAGCATGGTGAGCGCGTGCTTCGCGCGCACCATGCCGCCGTAGAAGAAGGCGAGCGCGGGCGTCATCAGCAAGACCAGAGCCGAGGACGTCAAGATCCAGGCGGTGGCACCGCTGTCGACGGCGGGCAGGCCCGGGCAGGCAGTACCGGAGCTGTCGGTCTTGCCGAAGGGCAGGTACGCCCCGAACTTCGCAGGGTCGGGACACCCGCCTGCGGCCAGGGCCTGGTGAACGGCTAGCAGATGCGACACGAAAGGCTTCCCCTCATTCGTCGAGTCCGATGCCAGGGCGCGCGGAGCAGGCCGCGGCGGCAACGATCGGTGGAACCCTCTTGGGAGGATGTTTCCGAATGGGGCATGCCTTGTTTCGCACACGTTAACCGGATCGGTGTGACGCGATCGGTTCGGCCGTTCCGGACATTTCGCCCCGAACGCTCACGCGGGGCGGCAGACCACCCAGACCGCTTCGAACGCACCGTCCGGCACGTCGTACCCGACCCGCTCGACGACCCATGGGATGCGGGCTATCCGCACGTTCTCGCCGACCCGGGGGACGAAGTCCGGGCGGTTGACCACGGCGATCTCGTGGTTGTCGGCGTCGATGAAGATCAGCCGAACGGGTTCGCGTCCGAACGAAGCCATGGCGGCGATGCTGCCATGCGGACGCGGGTAGCGTGTGGGCCCGTGGTCAATACCTGGTACGACTACCGCACGGTCTGGTCCGCCCAGCCGTGGCTGCTCGTCTACGCGGTCATTGTCGTGGCCGTGTTCGCGGTGGCTGTGTTCGGCACGTTCATCGGCGGCCCGCTGTCGGTTCTGTTCATTCCCAGCCTGGCCGGGGCCTACGTTCACCATCTGATGGTGATGAAGCGGTTGGAACGCGACGCGGGCGACCGGTGAGCCCGCGGCGCTACCCCGCCGCACGGGCGGCGACGAAGGCGGCCACGCAGGCCTCGACGTCCTGCGCCGAATGCGCAGCCGACAGCTGGACGCGGATCCGCGCCCTGCCCTGCGGGACGACGGGGTAGCTGAAGGCGATGACGTAGACACCGTGCTCGAGCATCGCTTCCGCCATCCGGCCGGCCAGCACCGCGTCGCCGAACATGACGGGCACGATCGCGTGCTCGCCGGGCAGCAGATCGAAGCCGGCGTCCGTCATCAGCTGGCGGAACAGCGCGGCGTTGTCGCGCAGCCGTTCGCGAAGCTGCGCACCGTGCGCGACCTGCGCCAGCGCGGCTCGTGAGCCGGCTACCACCGATGGTGCGACCGCGTTGCTGAACAGGTAGGGCCGGGCGCGCTGGCGCAGCAGCTCGACGATCTCGGCGCGCGCGCTGACGTACCCGCCCGACGCGCCGCCCAGCGCCTTGCCCAGGGTGCCGGTGTTGATGTCGACGCGCTCGGCCACGCCGAACAGGTCGGGCGTGCCGCCACCGTTCGGGCCCACGAAGCCGACCGCGTGCGAGTCGTCGACCATGACCAGCGCTTCGTAGCGCTCGGCGAGATCGCAGATGTCGCGCAGCGGCGCCAGGTAGCCGTCCATGGAGAAGACGCCATCGGTGACCACGAGACGCCGCCGCGCTCCGGACGCGTCCGCCAGTTTGACCTCGAGGTCGACCATGTCGCGGTTGCGGTAACGCGAGCGCTGCGCCTTGCACAGCCGGATGCCGTCGATGATCGAGGCGTGGTTCAGCTCATCGCTGATCACCGCGTCGCGCTCGTCGAGCAGGCTCTCGAACACCCCGCCGTTGGCGTCGAAGCAGGACGAGAACAGGATCGTCGCCTCGGTGCCCAGCAACGTCGAGATCTCCCGCTCGAGGTCGGTGTGCTGGGTCTGCGTGCCGCAGATGAAGCGCACGCTGGCCATGCCGAAGCCCCACTCGTCGAGGGCCGACTTCGCGGCGGCCACGACCTCGGGGTGGTCGGCCAGGCCGAGGTAGTTGTTGGCGCAGAAGTTCAGGACATCCCTGCCGCCGGACGTCACCCGGAACCCCTGCGGGGAGTCCAGCGGCCGCTCGTGCTTGTAGAGCCCGGCCGCGCGGATCTCGTCCAGCGTCGCGGCCAGCTCGGCCTTCACGGTTCCGTACACGTCAGACCGTCCAATCCAGCACAACCTTGCCGCACCGTCCGCCGCGGGCGGTGGCGAAGCCTTCGGCCCAGTCGGCCGCGGGGAAGCGATGGGTGATCACGCCGCTGATGTTGAGCCCCGAGCGCAGCAGCGCGCTCATCGCGTACCAGGTCTCGAACATCTCGCGTCCGTAGATGCCCTTGATGGTGATCATGTGGGTGACGACGCGTCCCCAGTCGATCTCGATCGGCGTGCTGGGTAGGCCGAGCATCGCCACCCGGCCGCCGTGATTGAGGTTGGCCAGCACCTCGGGCAGCGCCGTCGGGTGCCCGCTCATCTCGAGGGCGACGTCGAAGCCCTCGACCATGCCCAGCCGGTGCTGCGCGTCCGCGACGCGCTCGTGCGACACGTCCAAAGCCAGGTCGACGCCCATGGAGCGAGCCAGCTCGAGACGGTAGGGCGAGACGTCGGTGATCACGACGAAGCGGGCGCCGACGTGCCGGGCGACCTGCGCGGCCATCAGCCCGATCGGGCCGGCGCCGGTGATCAGCACGTCCTCGCCGACGAGCGGGAACGACAGCGCGGTGTGCACGGCGTTGCCGAACGGGTCGAAGATCGCACCGAGATCGGGGTCGACCGGCGCCTCACCGACAGGAACGGGGTGCACCCAGACATTCGACTCAGGCAGCACGACGAATTCGGCGAACGCGCCGTCGCGGTTCACCCCGATCGAGGACGTGCGGATGCACAGGTGCCGGCGCCCGGCGCGGCAGTTGCGGCACGTCCCGCAGACCACGTGCCCCTCCCCCGATACGAGGTCGCCGACCCGCACGTCGCGCACCGCAGCGCCGACCTCGACGACCTCGCCGCAGAACTCGTGACCGGGGATCAGCGGGGCGTTCACCGCGCCCGCGGCCCAGTCGTCCCACGCCTCGATGTGCAGGTCGGTGCCGCAGATGCCGGTGCGCAAGACGCGGACCTTGACCTCGGCGGGCCCGGTGCTCGGCTCGGGTCGTTCGGTGAGTTCGAAGCCGGGAGCCGCCGACGGTTTGACCAGCGCCCTCACCGATGAATACCCCCTTCAGCCGCGTGGGGCCGGTCCGGAGGGGTATTCATCCGGCATCGCCGAGCAATGCGTCGACGAAGCTCTCGGGCTCGAACGGCGCGAGGTCGTCGGCGCCCTCGCCCAGGCCGACGAGCTTCACCGGCACGCCCAGCTCGCGCTGGACACTGATGACGATGCCGCCCTTGGCCGTGCCGTCGAGCTTGGTCAGCACGATGCCGGTGACGTCGACGACCTCGGTGAAGACCCGTGCCTGCACCAGGCCGTTCTGACCGGTGGTCGCGTCGAGCACGAGCAGCGTCTCGTCGACCGGACCCTGCTTCTCGACGACCCGCTTGACCTTGCCCAGCTCGTCCATCAGCCCGACCTTGGTGTGCAGGCGGCCCGCGGTGTCGATCAGGACGGTGTCGACCCTGCGTTCGGTGCCCTGCTTGACGGCGTCGAACGCCACGCTGGCCGGGTCGCCGCCCTCGGGCCCGCGCACGGTCTCGGCGCCGACCCGCTGACCCCAGGTGGCCAGCTGCTCGGCCGCGGCGGCCCGGAACGTGTCGGCCGCGCCGAACAGCACGGTCCGGCCGTCGGCCACGAGCACCCGGGCCAGCTTGCCGCACGTCGTGGTCTTGCCGGTGCCGTTGACGCCAACCACCATCACGACGGCCGGACGATCGCCGGTGGGCGTCGAGCGCACGGTGCGGTCGAGGTCGGGACGCAGCGCTTTGACCAGCTCGTCGGCGAGCAGCGCCCGCAGCTCGCCCTGCGAGCGGGTGCCCAGGACCTTGGTGCGGGTGCGCAGGTTCTCGACGATCTCGGTGGTGGCGCCGACGCCGACGTCGGCGCCGAGCAGGGCCTCCTCGACCTCCTCCCACGCGTCGTCGTCGAGCTTGTCGCGCGAGAGCACCGACAGCAGGCCGCGGCCCAGCGTGGACTGCGAGCGGGCCAGCCGCGTCCGCAGCCGGGTGAGCCGCCCGGCGGTGGGCTCAGGGACGTCGAGTGCCGGCGTGGTGACGGCAAGCGGTGTCTCGACGACGTCTGCTTCGACGATCGCGGTGTCCGCGAGGTGCGCGCCGCCCTGCGGGGGCTCGCCGGTGACCGTGCCCGGCTCGGCCGGCGGCGCAAGCACGACGTCGCGACGGAAGCGCGGGATGACCAGGGCGGCGGTGACGAGCAGCGCCACCACGATGATCGCTATTGCGATGTAGACGTAGACCACCGGCCCATCCTCGCAAATCCGGCGGGCACTGCTGGCCGCCAGCAACGCTGCAGGTGACAATGAGGGCCATGTCGAGCCCCCGGCCGCGCCCCACGCCCCGCCGATCCCTTCCCCCGGAGGCCGCGCCGCCCGTCGCGCCGCCGCCCGTTCTTCCGCTGCCGACGGCGGAGCTGCCGACCGAGGCCGAGTACACCGAGCGGCTCGTCGTGCCGTCGCAGATCGCACTGAGCGTGCT
>CAZZZE010000057.1:2178-11803 GCA_964658365.1 uncultured Jatrophihabitantaceae bacterium | reverse complement strand
GGTGTTGTGTTGGTAATAGTATATTTGGCCTCGCGGCGCTGGTCATCAGCGAGCCGGTCGTCACCACGCTGCGGTTCGGCCAGATTGATCTGCTGCTCGCCGCGATCGTCATGGCTGACGTCCTGGTGTTCCGGCGTGGGGTGCTCCTCGGCGTCGCCACCGCCATCAAGCTGACACCCGGGCTATTCGTCGTCTACCTCCTCGCCCGTCGCCGCTACCGCGAAGCCTGCACGGCCGGGGTCGTCTTCGGCCTGTCGGTGTCATGGGGGTTTCTCGTTCTGCCGAGGACGTCGACCACTTACTGGACGCACAACGTGTTCGCCGGGACCGGTGTCGGGAGCTTCACCACGGTGGGAAACCAGTCCGTCCACGGGGTGGTCTCGCGCGTGCTGGGTGCCCAGGTCGGGACGGCGCTCTGGCTGGTGCTGGCCGTTCCGATCCTCGTCGGTGGCCTGCGTCTCGCGTGCCGGGCTGACATGGCCGGTCAGGCGGTATTGGCCGTGGGGACGGTCGGTGTCACCGGGTGCCTCGTCTCACCCGTCTCCTGGCCGCACCACTGGGTCTGGTTCCTGCCGTTCGTGTGCGGACTCTGGCGCCTGCGGTCACGCGATGCCGTGCTGACCCGCTGGCTCGTGGTTGCTGCCGGGTTCGCCGACGCGGCACAGTTCGTGCCTGTGAAGGCCGTCGGCATCGGTTACGTCCCCGTCGTCGTGGCGCTCCTGATCCTGCAGCGCGGCCGGCTGCCCCGACCCGGGCCGGTTCACGATCGACGACTCCCACGCTCGGTTCGCCATCGGAAACCGCGTGATGAGTGCCGCATCGACGGCCCGAACCGGCTCATCCCGCGAATTCGGTGACGTGCAGGTAGCCTGCGCCCATGATCGAGAGCGACGGAGTACTACGTCTGCAGGCGGTGCTCGAGCCTCGGGGTAGTGCGGGCGGGGTTGTGCTGACCGACGCGCAGGTCGCTGCATTGGGCGGCACAAGAACTCCGCCTGTTCGAGTCACGGTCAATGACGTCACCGTGCCGGCGCGAGTCGGTCGGATGGGCGGCGAGAATCTGCTCGGTTTCAGTAAGAAGTTACGCAGTGAACTCGGCATCGAGATTGGGCAGAGCATCGATGTCGTGATCACTCATGACGCGCACCCGCGGACGGTCGAGCTCCCGCAGGCGTTGGCCGACGCGCTGGCTGGCGATGTTGCGACCCGGACAGCCTTCGACGCGCTGGCCCCCTCCCATCAGAAGGAGTTCGCGCGCTGGGTCGACGAGGCCAAGCGCGAGCAGACAACACGGTCACGAGTCGAGCAGACCCTGCAGATGGTGCGCGAGGGACGTACCCGCCGCTGACCGAGCACCGATGCCGCGTTGGATCGGCGGACCCACCGCCTTGAAGCGCCGGCTTGGCAGTGGTCACGATCGCCATGCGCACATGATCGGCCGCGTGCAACGATGCCTTGCCGAGTCGCGAGACGCGCAAGCTGCCGTGCCGATCCACTGTGGCGTGCGATCCTCTCCGCTGTGCCCGAGTCCTTCACCCGGATGCTGGCCGGCGGTCATCCCAATTCGCTCGGCCGTACCCAGGAAGTCGTTGACGTCGTACTGGCCGATCAGGCGCGGCTGATCGAACTGTTCGCGGCCATGACCAGCGATGACGAGCTCGTCAGGCTGCGCGTGAGCGATGCGCTGGAGAAAGTGTGCCGCGAGCAACCCGCATGGTTCCTGCCCCATGTCGATCAGATCCTCGGCGATCTCGCCAAGATCGATCAGCCGTCCGTTCAATGGCACATCGCGCAGATGACGCAGCACCTCTACGTCGACCTCTCAACGACTCAGGCTCAGCGGGCCGTACGCCTACTCCAGCACAACCTCTCGTCTTCCTCGGACTGGATCGTCCTCAACGTCACCATGGACGTGCTCGCTGCATGGGCCGAGCAGGACCCACAGCTCGCGGACTGGCTCAAACCCCAGCTCGAGCGTCTGCGCGGTGATTCGCGGAAATCAGTCGCCAAACGCGCCGCGAAGCGCTTGGTCGCTCTCACCGACTAGCGACGACCGACACATGCAGCTGTACCTGTCGGATGGACACCCACGGCACGGCCACATGTCATCCGACATTCGGGGGGAGGAGGAGCGGGCGAGGCCCGTCGGACGTTCTCGATTCGAGTTGGGCGCTATGACCGCTGCGGTTACGGTCGGGGTCGAGTGATCACCGGGTGGGAAGGGTTCGCGCGTGATCGGAAGGGTAGGGCCGCTGGTGGCCGGCGCCTGCGCTGCTGTGGTCACGCTGGCCGGGTGCACGTCGTCGGGATCAACGGCATCGTCGTCGAGCGCACCGGCTCCGTCGCCGAGCACGTCCGCGGTGTCGACGTCGGCTTCGCCGACACCGACACCCACACCGACGGCGACGCCCACGCCCACGCCGTCCTCCACCGCGCCGTTGTCGCCCTTCGAGAAGGACCCGGCAGTCAAAGCGCTTCGCAGGTGGGCGGCTCAAGCGGCTCGGACGGTCAACACCGGGCACTACACCGACTCCGCGCTGGCCGCTGTGATGACCGGCGGGTTGGCGAAGAACATCAAGGTTGTACTCGGACCCGACGTCGGTCTCTACTACCCCGGTCCGGCCCCGTTCACCCCGGTCTCGGTGCGGACCGTCTCGGCGACCCGACGCGACGTCAAGATCTGCATCGTCGGTACCGGGTTCGCGGAGAAGCGCTCAACGAAACGGCCGGCCGCGGCCCGCAAGGTGTTGGCGATCGACGCCGGTGCCGTGCGCGTGTCTGGCCGGTGGGTTGCCTCGCAGTTCTACACAGCCACGTTCTCCTGCTCAGGCGTCACGGTGCCGGAGCCGAGATGGTCGTGAAACGGGCGCGTCGAATGCAGCTCGCCACGATGTCGTCGAATGGGCGACATGTCGCGTGGTCCGATGCCGATTCCTCTACGGTCGAGTCTTCCGCGCCGCGGTAGCGAAGTCCGGTCGACCGAGAGGAGCTGCGATGACCACGCTGCGCCGCTGCGCATTCGTCTCGGTCCTGATCCTGGTCGCGACCGCTCTTGCCGGCGGCATCGCGGCCGCGGCCCCGGCACCGTCCCGACGCGCCACCCCGTCGTCGACGGTCGGAGTGGCAACCGCGCTCCGCGGCGCCGACCGCGCACCTGCCGCACAGCACGCCGTCTGGCCACGGAGAGGCGAGGCCGCCTACGCGCTCGGCACCGGCCCCGTGCGAACGAGCCCGCACCAGCCCGTCGTACCGATCGCAAGCGTCGCAAAGCTGATGACGGCCTACCTGGTGCTCCGCGCGTCGCCATTGGACTCGACGCGGCGCGGTTTCACGCTCGTCGTCACCCGGCACGATGTGCAGGACACGGCCCGTCGGGCCCGTCGCGACGAATCGGTCGTGCCAGTGCGCCAGGGCGAGGTGCTGACCCAGCGCCAGGCGCTGGCCGCGCTTCTGCTGCCGTCCGCCAACAACATCGCGATCATGCTGGCGCGCCGCGTCGCAGGCACCGTCAAGCAGTTCCTGCGTCGGATGAACGCGGCAGCCGCCAGCCTCGGCATGCGGCACACCCGCTACACCGACCCGAGCGGCTTCAAGGCGACGACGACGTCCACGGCCGCCGATCAGACCCGGCTCGCCCTGTCCGCAATGCGGATCGGCTTCCTGGCCCGGATGGTCGACCGCAGCAGCTACCGCATCCCGGTCGCCGGCGTGGTGCACAACTACGACAAGCTTCTCGGCCACGACGGCTTCGTCGGCATCAAGACCGGCTCCGACTACGCGGCCGGCGGCTGCTTCGTCTTCCGCTCGCGCCGCCTGATCAATCACCGGGTGGTGCTCATAACCGGAGCAGTGCTGGGCCAGCGCGGTCCGCGCATCATTGCGGCCGCGCTGGCCGCGTCGCGCGCCCTGGTGGACCGGATCGCACCCCATCCGGCATCCTGAGTTCCGATCCGCAGGGAGACGACCCATGACGATCCGCACCATGCTCAGCGCCACTGTCGCCGGCCTCGGTGTCCTGACGGCGCTGCTCCTGGCACCCTCCGCCGCTGGGGCGACGACCCTGCCGACGCAGCTCGCACCCGGACATAGCGCGACGTCCGGGCCGGTGCTGCGCTCGCCGAACGGCCACTACCTGCTGCAGGTCGCGCCGACCGGTCGTCTGATGATCACCGGCCCCCGCGCGACGGTCTGGGCCACTCGCACCCACGGCGGTAGTCCGGTCCTCGTCGTGCGACGCAGCGGCGACGTCCAGCTCGTCAGCCATCGCAAGGCGCTCTGGCAGACCGCGACCGCCGGCGCCGGCGCGTCGACGCTCCGACTGGGCAACGACGGCGTGCTCACGCTGTCGAACCGGTCCGGCACGGTGTGGACGAGCGCCGTGGGCAACGGGTGCGCCCACTCGCGCGGCGCCCACCACGTGCTGATCGACATCTCCCAGCAGCGCGCGCTGCTGTGCGCGCACCACCAGCAGATCCTCGTCACCCCGGTCACCACCGGCGCGACCGCGCACGGCGACGGCACGCCCACCGGCACCTGGCACGTCTACGCGAAACAGCGCAACACCGTGCTCCATCCCGCAGCCGGCGGGGCGTATCCGGTCAAGTACTGGATGCCCTACAACGGTGCCTACGGCATGCACGATTCCCGCTGGCAGAAGTTCGCCTACGGCAGCAGCAAGTACCGCACGCAGGGTTCGCACGGCTGCACACACTTCCCGGCTGCTGCCATGGCACGGCTGTTCGCGTGGGCGCCGATCGGCACCACCGTCACCGTCCGGCGCTGAAGGACGAGCGCGGCGCTACTCGAGGCAGCCGGCGGAGCGGTGCCTCAGCCCGCGGTCATGGCCGCTGGTCACGCGCCTTGGCGCCGGTGTCGCTCAAGTGGGTTGTCCAGCGGGGCGTGTTGGCGATGAGCCAGGTGATGGCGGCGAGGACGACGGCGATCACCAGGGAGGTGATCACCAGCGCGAGGTAGCCGTTGTGGTGGGGATTCATGAACGGGTAGGGGTACCAATGCACGAAATGCCCGCGGATCAGGCTGTAGGCGAGGTAGGCCATGGGAAACGCTAGCCAGCTGATCGCCGATCGGTAGGCGACGCGTCGGGACGCCCGGGGCAGCAGCCAATCGACGATGATCACGATCGGCATGATGTAGTGCAGCACGGTGTTGTCCCACGCCACTGCGGTCAGATCGCTGGATGGGTAACCCGAGAGCAGAACGATGAAGATGAGGATCACCGTCGTCATGTACAGCGCGACAGCTCCCCGGTAGAAGTTCAGCACCTGCCCGGCCACCCCGGTCATCCCGGTCGCCGCAGCGAAAGCGCCGAGAACGAGGCTCAAGACAGCAAGAGTGTTTGCCTCGACCGTGAAGTAGCTGAAGAAGTTGCCGGCGTTGAAGCGGTGCCGGGCCGCGAGCGTGGCCACCTCTGTGACCAGCGCGCTGAAGCCGAGAAACGCAGCCAACATCTTGACGATCACGACGCAGCGCGGCACGGGAGCGGACGACGGTCGAAGGGTCGTGCCGACAGAATCAGTGCCTGCGGTCATGACTCGGTCCTCCGTGGGTCTCGGGGGCCGTGGAACGCTTCCGCCCAGCAACGATCGCTCCGAAGTCTAGAACGGCCTCCGACAACGGCAGGGACTGATCGCAGGCCCGTTACGCCGAAGGGCGCGACCGATCCGTCGACGGGCGAGCCTGCGTGGACGATCTCGACGAGGCCCTCGAGATCGCCCGCGAAACACGGCTGCCGTCCACTGCGCGGCGTCGTGACCTACGGGGACGTCTACAGCTCAACCGGGCGGACGGTGGCGAAGCTTTGGCTCAGCCGTCCCCGGACCTGGGGTCGGTCAGTACGTCGCGCCAGGTGTGACGCGGGGCGTAGCCGAGGAGGTCGCGCGCCTTGTCGATGGCGTAGAAGGTCTCGTCGCGGGTCATCTCCCGACGGACGGGCACACCGTCGTAGAACCGGTCCTGGATCTCGCGGGTGGTCGCGGCTACGGACATGTCGGCGTTCGCGACGTTGAAGACCTCGTAGCCCAGTCCGTCGGTCTGCAGGCAGCGCTGCACCATCTGCCCGAGGTCGCGGACGTCGATGTAGGCGAACACGTTGCGGCGCCGTAGCGACGGGTCGGCGAGGAAGGCAGGGAACAGCTGCGCGTACTCGTGCGGCTCGATGACGTTGTTGATCCGCAGGCCGTACACGTCCGCCCCGGTGCGCGCGTGGAACGAGCGCGCCGTCACCTCGCCGGCGACCTTCGACATCGCGTAGGCATCCTCGGGAACCGTCGGATGGTTCTCGTCGACCGGCACGTAGAGCGGGCGCCGCTCGCCCTGGGCGAAGCAGATCCCGTAGGTCGTCTCCGAGGACGCGAACACGATCTTGCGCACCCCCAGCCGGGTCGCGGCCTCGAGCACGTTGAAGGTACTGAGCACGTTCGTGGCGTACGTCGCTGCGTCGGAGGTCAGCAGGATCGCCGGTACCGCGGCGAAGTGCACGACCGCGTCATAGCTCGGCGTCGAAGGCAGGTCCAGCTCCTCGAAGCTCGCCAGTCCGGCGAGCGCCGAGTAGGTCTCACCTGCGTCGGTGAGGTCGACGCGAAGATCGGAAACCGCCGGGTGCCCCAACGGGACGAGGTCGGCGTTCGTGACCTGGTGCCCTTGCTCGGCGAGATACGGCGCGACGTGCCTTCCCGCCTTGCCGCTGCCGCCGGTGAAGAAGATCCGCATAAGTACCTTCCTACCGCGAGAGTGGGCGTCGTGTCCCACCGGCACCGGCCTCGTCGCCATCCCAGGACACCGGTGAGGTGCCGGACTCAGAGGACCGCGGACGAACCGGCGAATCTCAATCGATCGTCGGGACTCATCTGCACTGAGCGATGACGGGTCGCACCACACCCCGGGTGTGTCGCGCCCGGATGTAGGTCACTGATTCCAGGGTGTATGACGCTCGTAATACACCCTCCGGAAACAGCATATGGGCCAGCAGCTGGGCCTCGCCCAGGTTCGACGTCACGGCGCAGGACGTTTCGACGGCAGGTTGATCAAGTCCGCTACGTCGCCCATTCCACCACGCTGCCTGAGCAGGCGAAGGCAGCGGGATGACGTCCGTCGAAGTGGACGGCACGTGGGCTGGCGGCGGGTGATAGGTCCCGTCACGCGGACGATTGACGGGTGATGGGCAGACCCGGCAACTGCAGCTCGGGGTCACCCGGGTCCAGATCTTCGTCGTAGAAGGTGACGCCCTGCGGCGGGCGCTGCGGCTCGCGCCAGGCCTTATAGACCAGCTCGTCCGGCGACGCGACGCCGCGGATGCGCAGTGCCTGGACGCTGGCCGCAGCGACGTGCCGGTAGACCGCTGACGTCGCCGGGCACGGCACGTCGAGGTACCAGTTGAACCGTCCGGCCGGGTTGACGGTGGGCGGCGTCCAGCCCAGGTCGGTCATCTCCCCGACCTGGGCGATGGTGAGGACGCGGTCCTCGGGGGCGTACTCGTCGGCGACAGCCTCGGCCGTCAGCGCGTCCGCGTCCTGGGCGTACTGCACGAAGATGTTGCCCTTCGTCCAGCGGATGATGAGAAACGTGCGCTCGTCCAGGTCACGCAGCGTGGTGCGCAGTCCTTCGGTGAAGCCCGCCCACTCCGCGGGGACGCTGATGTCGGGCAGTGCGGCCGGGACGGGCGCGGCGTCGGCGGGAGACGGGTGCGGCGCGGCGCCGGCCGGCTGGCTCGTCCCGCTCGGCTCGGCCGGCAGCTCGAGCTGGATACCCGCCACGTCGGTGAGCTGGTTGCGGGGCGCCGTCGCCTCGTACACGCCCGGCTGAAGGAACTGCAGCCCGAGCGCGTCGGCGGTGAGGGAGTTGCGCCCGGTGTAGGTGAGTCGGCACTGCTCCCCGAACTGGCCGGTGACCTCGAAGGGGTGACCGCGCCACCGGCAGGTCGTGACTATGGCGTCCAGCGCCGCCACTTCCCTGCGTGGGACGACGTGCCGCCACAGGTGGGCGCCGGTTCGCTCGAAGCCGGCCGGGGGCGTGTCGCCGAGGAAGGCGAGCGCCACGGTGCCGTCGGCGAGCAGATCGGCTAGATAGACTGCGCCGTTCCAGCGGGCGCGCGTGCCGACCAGGTGCGAGGGCAACGCGTTCGCCGCGTCCGGCGTCACACCCGGACCCGACCAGCCGGTCGCGACGTCGCGGTAGACGGCAAGGAACTGCTCGCCGCCGTCGCGGTCGATGCGGTAGAGCTCGGTGCCCGGCGCGAGCCGGGTGCGTCCGACCCGCCACTGCGCCACGATCAACCGCTCGCTGGCCGTGAAGCCGCTCCCGCGAAACGGCGGCCGGTCGACGA
This sequence comes from uncultured Jatrophihabitantaceae bacterium, assembly GCA_964658365.1. Taxonomy (GTDB): domain Bacteria; phylum Actinomycetota; class Actinomycetes; order Mycobacteriales; family Jatrophihabitantaceae; genus Jatrophihabitans. The sequence continues at coordinate 3,462 of CAZZZE010000057.1, read as the reverse complement.
TCGGGGCCTCTGCCGTCGCGGCGGCCGGATCGGTGGTGCCGTAGGCGGTGTCGATGCGCATGAGCGGGGCGGCGGGGAAACGCAGCACGTCGACGGACGCGCCGTTGGGCGAGTACGCGTCGGCGACCTGGCCGTAGCCGAAGGCCTCGACGACCTCGTAGGCGGTGCGCGCGCTCGCGACGTCGGCTGCCCGCACGACGTAGCCTTCGAGCTGGCTGAAACCGTCGAGGTAGGAGGCGGACAGCGGCGGGGGCAGCACCTGCTGCAACACGTCAGCAGGCATGACGCACCTCGTGATCCATCACAGTGTCGAGCCTATCGGTGAACACCGTCCCGGGCGCGGCAGTCGATCTCACGAGGACAGCCGCGAACAGGTGACGGGCTGAGGTGCTCAGTCGCCGAGCTCGCGCAGCACCTCGGCGTATTCAGCGCTGACGACGACGACGCTCACCGACGATTCGATGCCGGAGACGGTGAGCCGTCCGCCGTTCGACAGCTCCCAGGCCACCTGTGGAGTCGGCTTCCGCCTGCGGGTCGTCGGCGCCCCGAGTTCAGCGCCGACGGTCGTGACGCTGGTCGCGAAGGCGTCGTTGATGAAGTCCGCGCGCCAGGGGGTCTCCGCGCTGACGACATCGGTGACGCGGAACGAGATCGTGGTCAGGGCTCCGTCGTCGCTGGAGAGGTCGGCGATCGATCGGCTCAGCCCCCAACCGGTGTCGGCCTTCAGGAACTCGCCCTCCGTCCCGGCGACCACCGTCCAACCCAAGTCGGCGACGACCCGAGCAACGTCGTCGACGGGCACCGGCCAGGAGATGGCAGTGAGCGTGCGGACCGCTGCGGACAGCGTGCCGGCATCCACCGTGCGCGTGTCAGACACCAGGCCATCTTAATCTCATTCCACGGACAGACGCCGGGATGGCGGCCGCGCCTGCTCGCCCGATCAGCGGGACAGCGTGCGCATGGCCTCGGCGTACTCCGCGCTCTCGACCTCGACGGACACCGAGGACTTGGCGCGGCTGATGGTGATGCGGCCGCCGGAGGGCAGATCCCACACGGCCTGGGGGCGGCTTCCGCCCGAACGCGACGACCACCGCCCGAGCGCCCCGCGCGCGCAATCGACCGCGGAGGCGAACGCGTCCTGCAGGAAGTCGTCGCGCCACGGTGTCTCGTCGACAACGACGTCGCTGACGCGGAACGAGACGCTGGTGAGGGTGGCGTCGTGAGAGGAGAAGTCGGCGATCTGACGGTTGATGTCGAAGCCGGTGTCGGCCTTGAGATACGCGT
>CAZZZE010000057.1:0-2078 GCA_964658365.1 uncultured Jatrophihabitantaceae bacterium | reverse complement strand
ATCGTCGCGTCCCACCATCCCGGCTCGACGGTGTGCAGGTTCGCATCAGCCCAGGCACGGTCGGGCCCGGTGTAGGCCAGCAGCACCCGGCCGTCCGGAAGGGTGTTGGCGAGGTCGAACTCGTGACCGCGCCAGGTTGCCGTGGTGGTGATCTCGACGAGGCGGTCGACCTCGACGGAGGTCACCGTCCGGGACCATGGCGGCCCGGTCGGCACCGGGTCGAAGCCGGGCGGAGCGACTGGGGCGTCCGAGAGCAGAACGATTCCGCCGTCGGTGAGCGTCGTGGCGAGGAAACGCTCTCCGTCGACGTCGGCGTAGACCCCTGACCGGCGCAGTGGCGTGCTCATTCGACCCGGACCCACACACCCCGCTTGTCGAGAACGCCGGCCAGCTCCTCGGTGCCGTCGGCCTTGAGTCGCCACATCTCCGCGCCCGGCTGGGCGGTGACGCCGTGGTCGTACCGGTACTCGGGCATGATGCGGTGCTCGCTGGCGGTGAATCCGTTGCCGGTGTAGGGCGCGTCGGCGTCGAAGGTGCCGCCCCAGTCGTGGCTGCGCGGGACGTACGGCGTATGCACCGAGTCGGTGGTGAACCGCATCGAGTAGGAGTACGGCGCGTCCGCGGGAAAGGCCGGGCTGCCGTGATCGAGGTAAGTCAGGGCAAACGCATCGCGCTGCTCCACGACGCCGTGGAGGCCGGCAGCGTCGCCACCACGTGAGACGAAACCGCGGACCGAATCCTCGGGGTAGGACACCTGGTGATGCAACAGGGCGTCACCGGTCGAAGCGTTCAGCGCCTTCTGCATCGGCTCGCCGACCCGGATCTCAGGCACCGACCTGCGCACGTCGTCGACGATGTGCGCCTGGTGCGGCGTCAACTCGGAGTGCGGCGTGCGGATCAGCTCACCCAGTTCGGGCGGGGTGATGCCATGCCGGCTCAGGGCCTCCGACAGCGCGGGGGAGGACGACGTCACCTGGTGCAGGTGTGCGTCCGAGTACGTGACCTGGTGCGTGGTGCCGTCAGCCAGCTTGACGCGCGTCGTGGGCGGCGGCGTGTCGGACGTGTGATGCGGCGCCAGCATCGAGCCGTCGTGTCCGGCGCTGACGTGCTCCACCGTGCCGCTGCTCGGGCCGAGGTCGTGCAGCTTCAGGTCGTCGCCGTTCAGGTGGAAGTCGGTGACCTTGACCGCGCCGCTGGCTTTGGCCTCGACCAGCTTGTACTCGACGTGCACGTCGCCGTGGGCCAGTCGCGTGGCGAACTCGGGATTCTTGTGGAGGTACTCGGCGAAGCGTGGATCGCGGTGCAGCAGATCGTTGAGGTACGGCGTCGAGCCCTGCTGGGCCCGTTCGTCACCCACCATGCGGTCGCCGAGGTGCGAGTTGCCGCCCTTGGCCTCGACCACGGTGAGGGTGTGGCCGTCGTGGCTGACGCCGATGATGTCGAGCTCGCCGGCCCGGCCTGGCGCGGTGCCCTCGCCGATCACGACGTGGCCGCCGCCGGCGGTGACGACCTCGCGCCCGGCGGTCATGCCGAGCTGCTCGCTGGCGTTCTTGAGATGCGCCATCGACAGGTTCTCGGCCTGCGCGGTGTCCCGCAGCCGGTCGATGTCGTGCAGGACGGCCGGGTCCTCGGTGTGGTCGCGCAGATCGTTGATCGTGTCCTTCAGGTGACCGCTCGTGAGGTCTCCTGGTTTCACGTCGATGCCGTGCTGGCTCAGATCCTGGACGACGGCGTTGCGTGCGCTGAGGTCCGCCGTGTGCTGAGCCTGCGAGCTGGCATGCTCCGCGACCTGTGCGTCGAAGGACGCGGAATGCTCCGTCACGACATGTGACTCGCCCTTGACCGCGTGGACGTCGATGTGTGCGTGGGACTTGGGGTCGGTCGCAAAGCCCCCGTGCTCGTGCTGCAACCGGCCCGCGGAGTCCCGGTACGTGCCGTCGCGGCCTCCGTCGTGGGTCCGGCCGGCGGCGCCGGAGTCCTGGTGGTGGCCGGACTGGTGGCCGGCGGTGCCTTGGCTGGTGCCGGAGTCGTGGGCGCCGGTGCCGGTGCCGTGGCTGCCGCCGCCGACGTGCCCTGCA
>CAZZZE010000056.1:0-12044 GCA_964658365.1 uncultured Jatrophihabitantaceae bacterium | reverse complement strand
GGCATCAAGGTCGACCGCTTCGGCATCGTCGTCGACCGGCTGGGCAACACGAGCGACCCGTGGGTGTCGGCGGCGGGCGACGTCGCCAGCCAGCCGCACCCGGCGCTGTCCGCCCCGGGACGCATCGAGCACTGGGACGTCGCACTGCGCCACGGTGCCGCGGTCGGGGCCACGATCGCGGGCACGCCGACGGCGTTCGAGAGCACGCCCTACGCGTGGTCTGAGCAGTACGGCCTGATGCTGCAGATGTTCGGGCGACCGCACCCGGGCGATGAGCTGGTACTGCGCGACGGGGCAACCCCCGAGCGGTTCATGACTTTCTGGCTGCGAGGCGGCCGGCTCGGCGCGGTCGCCGGGCTGGACTGCGCCCGTGACGTTGTCGGCGCCAAGCGACTCATCGAGGCGCAGGTGCCGCTGACCGCCGAGCAGCTGCGGGACCCTGAGCTGAACATCCGCCAGCTGCTCAAGGCCGCCAAGAGCGCTTGAGAGAACGGCACCTGACAGCCGGCAGCTGAGAAACGGCTAGGCCGGTTCCGAGCCGGCTCGGGCCCGCCCTGACGGCAGCAGCAGCGACGCGGCCAGCGCCGCCAGGCCGAGTCCGGCCGCGAACAGGAATGCCCGGCTGTAGCCGGCGACCAGCGCGGCGTGCTGGGTAGCGTCGTGCACCGACGCTGTGCGGCTGATGGCGACGGTCGCGAGCACCGCCAGGCCGAGCGATCCGCCGATCTGCCGGGCACTGTTGAGGACCCCGGAGGCGAGTCCCGCCTCGCCGGGCCCGACGGCCGCCGTTGCGGCCGAGACCAGCGGCGTGAGCAGCAGCCCGATGGCCAGGGCGACGACGGAGCTCGGTGCGGCGACGTGGAGCCAGTAGCTGCTCTGGTCCGGGATGCGCGAGAGCCAAACGAAGCCGAGCGCCATCAGCGCCGTGCCCGGCACGACGACCTTACGGACGCCGAAGCGGTTGAGCAGCCGGGACGAGGACTGCGCGCCGACGACGATGACGATGCACATGGGCAGGAAGGCCAGGCCGGCGCGCAGCGCGCCGTAGCCGAGGATGTTCTGCAGGTACAGCGACAGGAAGTAGAACATCGAGAAGAAGCCGGCGCCGACCAGGAACATCACGAGGTTCGCGACGCTGACCGCACGGGACCGGAAGATGCGGAACGGCACGAGCGGCGCAGAGGCGACCCGCAGCTCGATGATCGTGAACGCGGCGAGCAGGACGGCGGCCAGGGCGAGGATGAGCAGGGTCCGCGTCGATCCCCACGGGTGGGTGTCGGTGCCGACGATCGCGAAGATCAGGGCCCCGAGGCCGCTGGTGACCGTCACGGCACCGGCGACGTCCAGGGCCGGGCGTTGCCCGTCGGACCCGGTCGGCATGCGTGTCTCGGACAGGCAGACGATCCCGGCGACGAGCGCCGCGGCGCCGACGGGCAGGTTGACGAACAGCACCCAGCGCCAGGAGATCCCGGCAGTCAGCACACCGCCGAGCAACGAGCCGGCCGCGCCGCCCGCCCCGGCGACCGCCGACCAGATGCCGAGCGCCTTGGCCCGCTGGGCGCCGGAGAAGGTGGTGATGACGATCGTCAGCGTCGCGGGGGACAGGAACGCCCCGCCCACGCCTTGCAGGGCTCGCGCGGCGATCAGCCACGCTGGGTCCTGGGCCAGGCCACCGATCAGGCTGGCCGCGGTGAACAGACCCAACCCGAACAGGTAGGCCCGCCGTCGCCCGAACAGGTCGGCTGCGCGGCCACCCAGCAGCAGGAACCCGGCGAACGTGAGGACGTAGCCGTTGACCACCCATTGCAGGCTGGTGGTGCTGAAGTGCAGGTCGCGGCCGATGGAGGGCAAGGCCACGTTCACGATCGAGACGTCGAGCAGCACCATGAACTGCGCGACACAGGCGATCGCCAGGATCACCCAGTCCGGAACGCGTCGAGTGGCGAGTGCGGCGGTCACCCGGTCGCGCCGAGGTAGCTGGCCTCGAGCAGCTCGGCGTCACGGGTCAGTTCGGCGGCCGTCCCCGCGACCTGCACCCGCCCGTGGTCCAGCACGTACCCCCGGTCGGCGATCTTGAGCGCGGCGAGGACGTGTTGCTCGACGAGAAGCACGGCCATGCCGCGCTGGTCGGCGATCCGCCGCACCGTGGGCAGCAGCTGCTCGACGATCACCGGCGCCAGCCCCAGGCTCATCTCGTCGAGCATCATCAGCTTGGGGTCGGCGATCATGGCCCCGGCCAGGGCGACCATCTGCTGCTCACCGCCCGACAGCAAGCCCGTGCGGCGTCCCATGAGGCCGGCGAGCGCGGGGAAGTACTCGAGCAGCTCGCCCTGGGTGACGGTCGAGTGGCGGTGCTTGCGCAGGCGCAGGTTCTCGGCGACGGTCAGGGCGTAGAACAGCCCGCGGCCCTCGGGCACGATGGCCACCCCGCGCCGCGCGATCTCGAACGGGCGAGCCGCTTTCACCGGCCGGCCCATGACGTCGAGCGAGCCGGACAGCCGGGGGAGGGCACCGGCGAGGGTCAGCAGCGTGGTGGTCTTGCCCGCGCCGTTGGCCCCCAGCAGGCAGACGATCTCGCCCTCGTCGATGCGCAGGTTCAACCCACGTACGACCGGCAACTTGCCGTAGCCGCAGGTGAGGTCCTGCGCGTCGACCAGCGTGGTCATGACCCGGCCTGGCCGTGTGTCGCGGCGAGGGCGTCGTCGACCGACTGGCCCGGCGCCGAGCGCTCGAGGTCGTCGGTGACGTCCTCGATCGAGGACGATCCCAGGTAGGCCGCGACCACCTTCGGGTCCCGACGGACGTCGTCGGGCTTGCCATGTGCGATCTGCTTGCCGAACTCGATGACGTAGACGCGGTCGCACATGCCCAGCACCAGGTTCATGTCGTGGTCGATCAACAGGCAACCGACTCCGGTGGCCGCGATACGCTGCAGGTCGGCGCCGAACTCGAGGCTCTCGATGGAGTCCAACCCGGCAGCCGGCTCGTCGAGCAGGAGCACCGACGGGTCGAGCGCGAGCGAGCGCGCCACGCCGAGGGTCTTCTGCCGGCCGAGCGAGAGCTCGCCGGGCTTGCGCCCGGACACGTCGTCGAGCTCCATCAGACTCATCGCGGCGGTGACCGTGGTCGAGGGCTTGGCGTTGGGCCGCACCATGTCGGTGAACAGACGCAGCAGGTCGCGGCCGACATCGTCGGCGACCCGCACGTTGCCCTCGACCGACAGGTCGCCGAACAGCTCGCCGGATTGCCAGCTGCGCACCAGGCCGCGCCGCGCGCGCCGGTAGGCCGGCAAGGTCGACATCTTCTCGCCCTTGAGGTACACGTCCCCGGTGCTCGGCGCGAAGCCGGTGATGGCGTCGATGAAGCTCGTCTTGCCCGCGCCGTTCGGGCCGATCAGGCCGACGATCTCGCCGGCGCGCACCTCGATGGACACTCCGTCGACCGCGGTCAGCCCGCCGTAGGTGACGGTCACGCCCTCGGTGCGCAGCAGGACATCGCCGATGTCGCGCTGCACCCGGCTGGGGGCAGTTCGACGATCCGGCGTCGGCGCCTCGCCCGCGACGGTTCCGGCCTGCGGTGCCGGACGCGTGGCGCGCCGCAGCAAGAGCCGGTCGACGAAGCTACGCGCGCCGCCCGCAGCGCCGACCGGGTTGAGGACGACGGTGCCGACGAGCGCCAGCCCGGTGACAAGCGGGTAGTAGTTGCCGAGGCTGAGCTGGGAGTTGACGAAGATGAAGACGATGCCGATGCTCGAGATCGCGCCCGCGAAGAAAGCACCGCTCAGGCCGGCGATGCCGCCGACGTAGGCGGTCGCCAGCATGCCCAGGCCGATCAGCGCCCCGAAGGACGCCGCCGACAGCTGGCCCTGGCTGTAGCCGATGAGCGCGCCGCCGAGCCCGGCCAGGAACGAGGACAGGCCGAAGGTCTGCAGTTTGATGCCCGAGACGTTGATGCCGATCGACGCGGCCGCACGTTCGTTGGAGCGGACGGCGATCATCTTGCGGCCGGTGCCAGCCCGGACGACGTTGGCCACCAGCACGAACATGACGATGACGATGGCGAGAACGAGGAAACCGAACTGCAGGCGCGCGATGCTGCCGCTTCCGCGGACGCCGAGGTTGAAGCCGAACAGCTTCGGATCCGGGATCCGGTCGGCGGTGGAGGAGACCACAGAGGGGTTGTTGAACACGAAGCTCTGCAGCGCCAGGCCGGCAGCGAGGGTGACGACGGCCAGTTGAGCACCGCGGATGCGCAGCGCGGGCAGGCCGACGATCACGCCGACCGCGGCCGCCACCAGACCGGCAAGCAGCAGTGACAGCGGGAAGGGCACGTGCGTGCCCAGCTTGGCGACGGTGAGCCCGGCGACGCCGGCGAACGCAGCCTGGGCCAGCGAGATCTGCCCGAGCATGCCGGTGAGCACGACCAGCGACAGCGCGATCAGCGCCTCGATGAGGCTGGTGATCAGGCCGAAGCGGTACGTGCCGGTGGTGAGCACGAGGGCCAGGACGCCGCCGATCGACAGCGCCGCGATGACCACCGGACGGTTCCTCGGCAGCATCACGGGCGGCAGCGAACTGCGGTTGTCGTCGCCGCGCTGGGGGATGGAGCGGCCCACGAAGAACAGCGCGATCACCACGACGATGAACGGGACGGCGTCGGTGAGGCCTTGCTTGCCCCATGACGGCCACCACGACTTGGTCTGCGACATGAATTGCGACTCGGCGTTGAGGACGCCCAGCGCCAGCGCGCCGACCAGCCCCATCCACACCGACCTGAGCCGGGCGATGAGCGCGCCGGCGAGAGCGGGCACGACCAACAAGGTCAGGTTGGTGGGGTTGAGCACGCCGATGGCCGGGCCGGCCAGGACGAGGATCAGCGTCGAGAACACTCCGGCGAGCGTCCAGGTGAGCATCCCCAAGGTGTTGGGCGAGAGCCGGGCGAACGCAGCTGCCCGCTCGTTCTCGGCCGCTGCCTGGACGGCAAGTCCTGCGCGGGAACGCCGGAACCAGACCGCCAGCGCGACGCCGAGCACGACGGTGATGCCGATGAGCCAGAGGCGGTCCTTGGCAACCGTTGCCCCGCCGATGCTGACGGACCCGCTCGGCAGGATCGTCTCGAGCGGACGTGGCTCGTCGCCGTACTTCAGAGCACAGGCGGCCTGCAGGGTGAGCATGACGCCCACCGCTGCGACCACCTTGGCCAGCACCGGCGCCCCCCGCAGTGGCCGCGAGACCGCGAGCTCGACGAGCGCGCCGAGTAACGCCGCGACGGCCAGCGAGACCAGAACCGCCGCCCACGTCGGCGGTGTGCCGACGTGGACGGACGGTACCCAGGGCAACGGAAGTGTGAGCTTGCCGTTCTTCAGATCGCTGTACACGAACAGTGGGACGGTGACCATGCTGCCCGCGGCAAAGTTGATGACACCCGTGCCTTGATAGGTGACCACGATGCCCACGGTCAGGCCGGCGTAGACCGCACCCGTGCCGAGACCCAAGATGAAGAAGACGAAGTAGTCACTCACTGAAGTTCCCTTGTCACTGGCGACGTTCCTTTGTTACGTGGGTGGAGCTACGGGCGGGTACTGCGAGCTTTACGGCCGCGCCGCGCTGACGTCGGTCGGTGTCTTGGAGACTGCCACCAGCTTCTTGTCCGAGGTCTCCTTGAACTCCAGGGTGCCGGTGGCGCAGGCGGTCGAGCCGGGCCAGGTGGGCTTGGAGCAGTCGTAGTTGACGGTCCGGAAGAACAACGTGCCCTTCGTGGCACCCATCCCGGCCTTCACTGCGGCTGCGGTGAGCGAGCCACCGGCCGGCACCGTGATCTGCTTCAGGTGGCTGGCCGCCTGCACCGCCAGGAAGAAACCGGTCTGGCCCTGGTCGTTACTGAAGGTGGGCTTCTTGAAGTCCGACACGTCCTTGGTCATGTAGCTGTTGTAGATGGCGACGTCGGAGGCGACCTTGGCCGGCAGGTCAGCGACCCGCGCGCCGTACATCGACCCGCCGAAGTAGACGTCCTTCAACGCGGAGGGCGACAGTCGCGCCAGCAGCGACTGGCAGGACTCCGTGCGAATGACACCGGTGAATCCGGCCGCCCGCAGCGCAGGCACCGCCGACGCGCAGTCCGCGTCATTGCTGTACAGGTCGACGGCCTTCGGGTTCGACGCCATGACCGTCGTGGCCAGCGAGGTCCAGTCGGTCTGGGCCGGGTAGTAGAAGTCCTTGACCGTCACGCCGAGCTTCTTGGCGATCGGCTTGACGGTCGAGCTGTAGAGGCTGTGGTCGGCCGGCTGGTCGGGATAGATGTCGGCAACCTTGGTGGCGCCGTCGGCCTTCGCGTTGACCAGGTTGGCTGCGTAGTTCTCCTGCAGCGAAGTCCAGTCCATGTACGTCGAACCGGTGGCACTGTTGACGCCGGGCGTGAGGGCGATCGTGCCGAGCATGGCGATGTTGGCGGACTTCAGGATAGGCAGCGTGGCGTCGGCGGCGAAGTCGACGCCGAGCACGGCCAGGACCACCTTGCTCTGCACGAACTGGTTGCCGCACGCGACGGCCGCGTCGGGGGTGCCGGCCGACTTGCACTCGACCGCCTTGAGCGGGTGGCCGTTGATACCGCCGAGTTCGGAGTTGACGTAGTCGATCCCGGCCTCGAAGCCCTCCCGGACGCTGGGCAGCGAGAACACCGTGCCGCCCTCGAGGTTCTGCAGGCCGACGAGGACCGGGGACTTCGACGAGTCGGCCTTCGTGCCGCTGGCGGCGTGGGACACCGCCGTGGACGTCGAACCCGAGCTCGACCCGGACGACTTGCTGCTGCTGCTGCTACTGCTGCAGCTGGTGCACAGCGCCGCGGTCAGTACCCCGACGGCCGCGATCCCCAGCGTTGCAAATGAGCGTTTCACATCGTGCCTTTCGTCGAATTGCCGGCGAGGCGGGAGAAGGCGGGCCGGGAGAAGTCGCGCTCGAGGCGCGTGATCTCTGCCGAGCGGCGCAGCCGCCGGCACAGCCGGCGCACACCGCGGGCCAGAACCACGCCGGTCACCGGAGCGCAGACGAAGCCGGACATCGTCCAGGCCAGTGATAGCAGTTCTTCGTCCGTTACGGCCGGCCTTTGCAAGCCGTCCACTTCCTGGCGTTCGCTCATCTATTTCCCCCTCGCCGTGAATTCAGTCGTTGAACTCGTGGTGAGTATGTCGGCCAGCCCCGGTGTGCGACAGAGCACAATTCCGCCTAGCGGCACGGTTGTCGCACGATTCGCGGCCTCCGGGCAGCGGCCCCGCCGTGCATTCCTGGATACGACTAAAGCCCGGCCGCCGAATGCCGGCGACCGGGTTTAGGAAAGACGTCGAATGGCTTTTCAGCCAGCTATGGATATGTCAATTGAGTGCAATGTCCGTGCTGTAAACGCTACCGATGGATCAGCGCGTTCCGATCAGATTCAGCGCGACGTCGGTGATGAGATCTTCCTGGCCGCCGACCAGCGCGCGCCGGCCGATCTCGACCAGGATGTCGCGCACGTCCAGCTGGTGGTCCTGCGCGGCCCGCTCGGCGTGGCGCAGGAAGCTGGAGTAGACGCCGGCGTAGCCGAGGGTCAACGTCTCGCGATCGACGCGGACGGGGCGATCCTGCAGCGGCCGGACGAGGTCGTCGGCGGCGTCCATGAGCGCGAACAGGTCGCTGTGGTGCTTCCAGCCGGTCAGGTCGGCCACCGCGATGAAGGCCTCGATGGGGCAGTTACCGGCGCCGGCGCCCTGCCCGGCCAGCGAGGCGTCGACGCGCACGACGCCCTCCTCGACGGCGACGATCGAGTTCGCGACGCCGAGACCCAGGTTGTGGTGGGCGTGGATGCCGATCTCGGTGGTCTCGGCCAGCACATCGCGGTAGGCGCGCACCCGGTCGCGCACGCCGGTCATGGTCAGCCGTCCGCCGGAATCGACGACGTAGACGCACTGCGCGCCCGCGGCCTCCATGATCAGCGCCTGCTTTGCCAGCACGTCCGGCTCGGCCATGTGCGACATCATCAGGAACCCGGCGACGTCCATGCCCAGTTCACGGGCCACGCCGAGGTGCTGGATCGCGACGTCGGCCTCCGTGCAGTGCGTCGCGACGCGCACCGAGGTGGCGCCGGCGTCGAAGGCGCGGCGCAGGTCGTCGATCGTGCCGACACCGGGCAGCAGCAGCACGGTGATCCGTGCGTTGCGCACGACCTCGGCGGCCGCGGTGATCCACTCGAGGTCGGTGTGCGCGCCCGGGCCGTAGGTCAGGCTGCTGCCGGCGAGCCCGTCGCCGTGGGTCACCTCGATCGCGTCGACACCCGCGGCGTCGAGCGCGGCGGCGATCTGGCGCACCTGCTCGAGGGTGTAACGGTGCCGCACGGCGTGCATGCCGTCGCGCAGGGTGACGTCCTGGATGAAGAGCTCGGTCGTCATGCGACGACGCAGTCGGAGCAGGACAAGTGGGCATGGCCTTCGGCGGCTGTAGCGAAGCGGAGGCCGGTCATGCCGGCACCGCCGAGACGAGGCGCTCGCCGACGCGCAGCGCGGCCGAGGTCATGATGTCCAGGTTGCCGGCGTAGGGCGGCAGGTAGTGCCCGGCGCCCTCGACCTCGAGGAACACCGAGACCACCATCCGCTCGGTGCGCGGCAGGTGGGTCACCAGATCGTTCTCCGGGTCGTCGGGTGCGATGTGCCGGAACTGGACGTCCTGCTTGAGGCGGTAGCCGGGAACGTACTGCTGCACCCGCTCGGCCATCTCGCGCACCGACGCGACGATCACGTCGGTATCGCAGGGGTCGACGACGCAGAGCACGGTGTCGCGCATGATCAGCGGCGGCTCGGCCGGGTTCAGCACGATGATCGCCTTGCCCCGCTCGGCGCCGCCGACGATCTCGATCGCCTTGGACGTGGTCTCGGTGAACTCGTCGATGTTCGCCCGGGTGCCCGGTCCCGCCGACCGCGAGGCGATGGAGGCGACGATCTCGGCGTAGTGCACCGGGGTCACCTCGGCCACCGCGGCAACCATCGGGATCGTGGCCTGCCCGCCGCAGGTGACCATGTTGACGTTGGGGGCGTCGAGCACCATGTCCAGGTTCACCGGCGGCACCACGAACGGCCCGATCGCCGCCGGCGTCAGGTCGACCAGCTTGACGTGCGTGCCGGAGAGCCGCTCGGCGTTCTTGATGTGGGCGCCGGCCGAGGTGGCGTCGAAGACGACCTGGATCTCGTCGAAGTCGGGAAGCGCCATCAGCCCGTCGACGCCGGAGTCCACGGCGGCCACGCCGAGCCTGCGGGCGCGGGCCAACCCGTCGGAGGCCGGGTCGATGCCGACGAGCGCCGCTACGGACAGCACGTCGGACGTGCGCATGATCTTGATCATCAGGTCCGTGCCGATGTTGCCCGACCCGATGATCGCTGTCTTGACCTTCATCATTCCTCTATTCCGAAAGTGACGCCGACGGCGCCGAGCCCGCTTATCTGCACGTCCACGCGATCGCCGGGTGACACGACCACCATCGGCCCCAAAGCGCCGCTCAGCACCACGTCGCCGGCGCGCAGCGGATCGCCGAACTCGACGGCGGTGCGCGCCAACCACTCAAGGGCGATCAGCGGGTCACCGAGACAGGCCGCGCCGTTGCCCGCCGACGCCTCGGCGCCGTTGACCAGCAGCGTCATCTCGGCCGACACCGGCTCGAACCCGCTCAGCGGCACGGCGTGCTCACTGATGACGAACATGCCGCTGGAGGCGTTGTCGGCGACCGTGTCGGCGATGCGGATGTCCCAGCCCGCGACCCGGCTGTCGACGATCTCGATGGCCGCGTGCGCGCTGGCGACCGCGGCCCGCACCGCGTCGGCATCGATGTCGCCGGCCAGATCCGCGCCGAGCCGGAAGGCGATCTCGCCCTCGACCTTCGGCTGCAGCAGCTGGCCGGCGGGCACGGTGCCGTCGTCCGGCACCGCCATGTCGTCGAGCAGCACCCCGAAGTCCGGCTGGTGCACTCCCAGCTGGGCCTGCACGACGGGCGAGGTCAGGCCGATCTTGCGCCCGACCCGCGCGGCACCGCCGTCGATCCGGCGCGCGATCAGCGCGGATTGCACGAGATAGGCGGCGGCCACGTCGTCGGCGCCGAGCACGTCGCGCACCGGCGCGCAGGGCACCCGGGTGTCGGCCGCGACAGCGAGCCGCTCGACAGCGTCGGCGAGGGCGGTCGAAACAGTCATGTCACCGTTGTAGACGGCGCGGTGGTCTGCGCACGACACTTGGTCCCATGCCGCGAGACCAGCGTTCCAGCATGCTGGGCCGAGGCGTGCAGGTGCTGCAGGCCTTCCGCCCGGGCGGGGGAGTGCTCACGCTGTCCCGGCTCGTCGAGCGCACCGGACTGCCGAAGGCCACGGTGCACCGCCTCGCCGAGGAACTGGTCGAACTCGGCCTGCTGGAGCGCCAACCGGTGGGTTACCGGCCGGGGCTGGGCCTGTTCGAACTCGGCGAGCTGTTCGCCGCCAAGGTCGACCTGCGGGAGGCTGCGCTGCCGTTCCTGCAGGACCTCTACGAGGCCACCCACGAGACGGTCCACCTCGGCATCCGCGACGGTCTGGACGTCGTCTACGCCGAGAAGATCCGCGGCCACGGCGGCGTGGACGTCCCCTCCCGGGTGGGCGGGCGGCTGCCGCTGTCGAGCACCGGCGTCGGCAAGGCGCTGCTGGCCTTCGCGCCCGGCGACGTCGTCGACGCCGTCCTGGCCCGGCCGCTGCGCCGGCTCACCGCCTACTCCGTCACCGACCCCGCCGTGCTGATGCGAGAACTCGACGAGATTCGCCGCACCGGGCTGGCCCGCGAGCAGGAGGAAGCCGCCCTCGGCGTTGCCTGCGTGGCCGCGCCCGTCGTCGTCGACGGTGTGGCGGTGGCGGCCGTCTCGCTGGCCCTGCCCGCCGACCGGATCGGCTCCGCGGGCCTGGCGCCGGCCGTTCGCGCGGTCAGCCTCGCGTTGTCCCGGGCCCTGGCGGGGGCGGGGGTGTCGGCGGCACCCCGAAGCTGACCGGCGGCGCCGGCGAACCGTCTCATGTGCCGGAATGCGCAGCGCCGCGTCGCGACACACCCGGGCTACCGTCTCCGCCCATGAGATCGAGCGACGAAGCGTTGATGCGAGTGCCCGGACTGTGCAGCCGGCGGATCCGGCTCGGCTCGGGTTCGCTCGTCCACTACGTCACTGCCGGCGAGGACGGGCCGGCCGTCGTGTTGCTGCACGGCGGCGGGCCGGGATCCTCGGGGACCGCCGCCTGGTACGGGGTCGCGCCGTTCCTCGGCAGCATGGGCTTTCGCGTCTACTGCCCCGACCTGCCGGGCTTCGGGCTGACGCAGGTCGCCGGTCACTCCGAATCCTACGGTCGGGCCGGTCATCTGCGGATCCTCGACGAGTTCGTCGACGCCCTGTGCCTGGACCGGTTTCACCTCGGTGGCACCTGGACCGGCTCGGACACCGTCGCCGGCTACACCACCGCCCACCCGGAGCGGGTGATCAGCTACGCGCTGCTGGCCGGCCCGATCGGCGACATCCTCTCGCCGCAGGACCTGCGTGCGTCGCACGGACCGGGTGGCCCCTCCGTACAGATCCCGGCATTCGACGGCACCGAGGAATCGATGCGCGCGGTGATGACCGCGATCTCCCGCGATCCGTCGTCGATCAAGGACGACGTCGTCGCCATGAGAACCGCCGCCGCGAACCGCCAGGCGGCGTCCTTTGCCCGCCACCAGGCCGCCCTGGCCGTCGTCGACGCGAATGCCGCCGCGAGCCTGTCGCTCGTCGGCCGCTTCGACGTCCTGACCACGCCCGGGATCTGCGTATGGGGAAAGGCCGACAGCCTGGCCCCGATCGAGGCCGGACTCATGCTGGAGCGCCGGTTGCCGAACGTCCGCTTCTTCTACCCCGACGATCTCGGCCATCAGGAGCAGAACGATCGTCCGGACATCTTCGAGAACCTGCTGCTGGAATTCTTCCGCGACGGGACGGTCGGTCGCGCCACGGCCGTAGTGGCCGCTGCCTCGCGTTAGAGTCGCGAG
>CAZZZE010000055.1:0-12282 GCA_964658365.1 uncultured Jatrophihabitantaceae bacterium | reverse complement strand
GGCAGGACGCAGCAGGGGCCGCCGCACCGCCCGGTTCGGCAGGGCCCGCCGGCTCGCCGGCCCGCCCGTCAGACCCGCAAGCTGCGACTCGGCCGCCTCGACGGGCGCGCCCGCTACGGCTTCGCGGCGGTCTGCACGTTGTTGCTCATCATCGGCGGTCGGCTCGTCCAGCTGCAGGGCGTCGACCACAGCGACTACTCCGGAGCGGCCGCCGCCCAGCGCGTCGACAGGGTTGAGCTGCACGCGCTGCGCGGATCCATCACTGACCGCTACGGCACCCCGATCGCCTTCACCTCGGACGCGCAGGACATCACGGCCGACCCGCACCAGATCGCGGCGAAAGACCGCGCCGGGTACGCCAGCAGGCTCGCGCCCTACATCGGACAGCCCGCCGCGAGCATCGTCTCGGCGCTGTCGGTCAAGTCCCGCTACGCCGTGCTGGCCACCGCGCTGTCGCCGGTGACCGCCCAGAAGGTCATGAACCTGGGCCTCGTCGGGATCTATGAGCAGGCGACCACCCAGCGCCAGTACCCGAGCAAGACGACGGCCGCCAACATCGTGGGCACCGTGCACTCCGATGGCACCGGCGCAGCCGGCATCGAGTCCGAGTTCAACGGGGTACTCGCCGGCAAGAACGGCAGCCGGCGCTACACCGTCGACAGCTCCGGCAACGTCAACCCCAGCAGCCGCGCCACCACGAAGCCCGCCGTGAACGGTTCGAACATCACGCTGACCATCGACCAGAACCTGCAGTACGTGGCGCAGCAGTACGCCGATCAGGTGGTGCCCGAATCCAACGCCAAGGGCGCGCAGATCGCGGTGCTCGACGCGCACACCGGGCAGGTGCTGGCCCTGGCCTCGTCCGGAACGTTCAACGCCGCCGACCCGAACACGATCAACCCGAACACACCGATCGACCCGGCGGTGATGTCGGCCTTCGAACCGGGTTCGGTGCAGAAGTCGATCACCTTCGCCGCCGCGCTGCAGGAGGGTCTGATCACCCCGCAGTCGACGTACAAGGTGCCGGACTCCATCCGCACCGGCGGCGTCACGATCCGCGATGCCTGGAACCACTCGACCCAGACGTTCACGGCCACCGGCATCCTGGCCGAGTCGTCGAACGTCGGCACGCTCAAGATCGCCAACCAGCTCGGCCCGACCACCTGGTACCGCTACGAGAAGCTGTTCGGCGTCGGCGAGAAGACCGGCATCGAGCTGCCCGGCGAGAGCAGCGGTTACGTGCCGCCGATCCAGGACTGGTCGGCTTCGACGTTCGCGAACCTGCCCTTCGGGCAGGGCGAGTCGATGACCGTGCTGCAACTGGCCTCGATCTACCAGACCATCGCCAACAATGGCGTTCGCGTCGCTCCGCGCATCGTGCAGTCGATCACCGCCGCCGACGGCTCGGTGAAGGTCACCAAGCAGCCCAAGGGCGTGCGGGTCGTGAGCTCGCACACCGCGACGACGCTGCGCACGATGCTCGAGTCGGTGACCCTCGCCGGCGGCACCGGGGTCAAGGCCGACATCTCCGGCTACCGCATCGCCGGCAAGACAGGTACCGCGCAGCAGCCCGACCCGGCGCACGGCGGTGCGTACTCGAGCTACAAGAACTGGGACACGTTCGCGGGCATGGTGCCGGCCGACAACCCGCAGTTCGTGGTGGCGATCATGGTCGACAACCCGGCGCACGGTGTCGAGGGCGGCGACGTCGCGGCCCCGCTGTTCCACCACATCGCCGCCTACGAGGTCCAGCACGCGCAGATCCCGCCGACGGGCGCGAAGTCGAAGCACGTGCCGTTGCAGGACTGCTCCGGGCAGGACCGCCGGTACCTGCCCGCTAACGTCTGCTGACGTGTCGACCGGTCCCACCATCGAGATCCCGCGCCCGGCCGCGGTGTCGCCGCGACGGCTGAGCAGCCTGGCGCACAGCCGCGGCGCGGTGCGGGGCGAGGACGTCCAGGTCACCGGGATAACCGCGGCCAGCGATCTCGTCCGTGCCGGTGACCTGTTCGCTGCGCTGCCCGGACGTACGACCCACGGCGCCGTCTACGCCACGGCCGCGGTCGAGGCGGGCGCCGTTGCCGTGCTGACCGACGGCGCAGGTCTCAGCATGCTGCCCCCGGATGTCCCGGTGCTGGAGGTCGAGCAGGTGCGCCCGGTGCTCGGCGCGGTGTCCGCCGAGGTCTACGGGCGACCGTCGAGCGGGCTGCGCATCCTCGGCGTCACCGGCACCAGCGGCAAGACCACGACGACCTTCCTCATGCGCGCCGGGCTGCAGGCCGCAGGGCGGACCAGTGGCCTGATCGGCACGGTCGCCACGCTGATCGCCGAAACGGAGGTGAAAGCCCGCTTCACCACGCCGGAGGCTCCAGAGGTCCAGTCCCTGCTCGCGGTCATGCGCGAGCGCGGCGTCACCGACGTCGCCATGGAGGTCTCGAGCCACGCGCTGCGCATGGGGCGCGTCGACGGCATCGGCTTCGACGTCGCCGCGTTCACCAATCTCTCGGAGGACCATCTCGACTTCCACACCGACATGGAGGACTACTTCGCCGCCAAGGCCGCACTGTTCGAGCGCACCGACCACCCGGTGGTCGTCGTCGACGACGAGTGGGGCCGGCGCCTCGCGGGCACGATGACCGGCCCGGCGACGGTCAGCACCGCCGGCGTCGACGCCACCTGGTGGGCCAGTCGCATCGTCGAACGACCCGACGGCAGCACCTCCTTCGTCGCCCACGGGCCGGGCGTCGAGTTGGCGACCGGCTGCGCGATCCCGGGCCGCTACAACGTCGCCAACGCGTTGCTCGCGCTGGCAGTGCTGCACGCCGACGGCGTCGCTGTCGACGTCGCCGCGCCCGCCGTGTCCGCCGCCTCCGTACCCGGACGGATGGAACGCATCGAAGCCGGCCAGCCGTTCCTGGCCGTGGTCGACTACAGCCACAAGCCGGCGGCGGTGGACGGCGCGCTGCGCGCGCTGCGCCCGTTGACCGCGAAGAAGCTGATCATCGTCCTGGGCTGCGGCGGCGACCGCGACCGCGGCAAGCGGCCGCACATGGGCGAGATCGCCGCGCGCGGCGCGGACCTGGTGATCGTCACCGACGACAACCCGCGCTCCGAGGACGCGGCGGCCATCCGCCGCGCGATGCTCGACGGCGCGCTGGGCGTACCCGCCGCCGAGCGCGGCGAGGTGCTCGAGGTCGGTGATCGCGTCGAGGCCATCGCCGCCGGCGTCGCGGCGGCCGGCGCGGGCGACACCCTGCTCGTCGCGGGCAAGGGGCACGAGACCGGCCAGGAGATCGCCGGCGTCGTCTACCCCTTCGACGACCGCGTCGTGTTACGCAACCAGCTGGCGGGCACGTGATCGAGCTGACCCTCGGCGAGGTCGCCGACATCGTCGCTGGCCGGCTGGTCGGCGCGGACCCGCAGACGCCGGTCACGGGCAGCGTCGAGTTCGACTCGCGGTCGGTGACGCCCGGCGGCCTGTTCCTGGCCCTGCCCGGCGAGCGCGTCGACGGCCACGACTTCGTCGGCGCGGTGACCGCTGCCGGCGCCGCGGCGAGCATCGTCACCCGGCCGGTCGACGGACCGGCGATCGAGGTCGCCGACGGCTTCGCCGCGCTGGCCGCGTTGGCGGCAGCGGTGGTCCGGCGCCTGCCCGGCGCGACGGTCATCGGCATCACCGGGTCGTCGGGCAAGACGTCGACGAAGGACGTCCTGGCCCAGCTGCTCGCCAGGCTCGGGCCGACGGTCGCGCCGCCCGGCTCGTTCAACAACGAGCTCGGGCACCCCTATACGGTGCTGCGCGCGGACGACAGCACGCGGTTCCTCGTGCTCGAGACCAGCGCCCGCGGCATCGGTCACATCCGCTACCTCACCGGGATCGCGCCACCGCGCATCGGCGTGGTGCTGAACGTCGGCAGCGCGCACCTCGGCGAGTTCGGCTCGCGGGCGGCCATCGCGCAGGCCAAGGGCGAGCTCGTCGAGGCGCTGCCGCCCGACGGGCTCGCCGTCCTCAATGCCGACGACGCGCTGGTGCTGGCGATGCGCTCGCGCACGAGCGCCCGCATCGTCACCGTCGGGACGTCCGCGGGCGCCGACCTGCGCGCCGAGAACGTCTCCCTCGACGCACTGGGCCGCGCGAGCTTCGACCTCGTCGCCCGGCGTGACCGAGGACGCGTGGCCCTGCGGCTGGTTGGCGAGCACCACGTCGGCAACGTGCTGGCCGCCGCTGCGGTCGCGCTCGAGTGCGGCATGCCGTTCGCCGAGCTGGTGACCGCGCTGGGCGCGGTCACCCCGGCCAGCCGCTGGCGCATGGAAGTCACCGAGCGACCCGACGGGGTGCTGGTCATCAACGACGCCTACAACGCCAACCCGGAATCCGTCGAGGCCGCGCTGCGGACGCTCGCCGCCGTCGGCAGCCACCGCACGGGGCGCACGTTCGCGGTGCTCGGCGAGATGGCCGAGCTCGGCGACGACGGCCCGGCCCAGCACGCGGACGTCGGCCGGCTGGCCGCGAAGCTGCGCATAGCGCACGTCGTGGCAGTGGGCGACGCGGCCCGCCCGATCCAGCAGGGGGCTGCTCTGGAAAACTCGGCCCCCGACGAGTCGCGGTGGGTTCCCGACGTCGACGCAGCGATCGCGTTGCTACGCAGTGAACTGCAGCCCGCCGACGTCGTGCTGGTGAAGGCTTCTCGGGCGGCCAGCCTCGAGCGGGTGGCTCTCGGGATCACAGGAGGCGAGACAGGATGAAGACGATCCTGGTCGCCGCGACCTTCTCGCTGATGACCTCGATCCTGTGCACCCCGATGGTCGTCGTGTACTTCCGCCGGCGTGGCTTCGGACAGGAGATCCGCCTCGACGGCCCGCAGACGCACCTGGTCAAGCGCGGGACGCCGACCATGGGCGGCGTCGCCATCATCGGCTCGACCATCGTCGGCTATGCGGCCGCGCACGTCGTGCGCGCGATCCGCGGCGACGGCGGCGTGCATGCCTCGGGGGTGCTCGCCCTGCTGCTGATGGCCGGCCTGGGCGGGGTCGGCTTCCTCGACGACCTCATCAAGATCCGCCGGCAACGCAGCCTCGGCCTGCGGGCCCGGGCGAAGTTCCTCGGCCAGCTGCTCGTCGCCGTGATCTTCGGGGTGCTCGCGTTGACGTTCAAGAACCGCTATGGCCTGACCCCGGCCTCCACCCACGTGTCCTACGTGCGCGACATCAAGATGCTGGGCCTGGGCGCGGTGGGCTTCGTGATCCTGGCCTACCTGATCATCTCGGCGACCTCGAACGCGGTGAACCTGACCGACGGGCTCGACGGGCTGGCCGCCGGCGCGGCGGCCATGGTCTTCGGTGCGTTCACGCTCATCACGTTCCTGCAGTCACGCAACCAGTGCCTCGACCTCCGCAACGCCTCGGCCGGGTGCTACCAGGTGCGCGACCCGCTCGATCTCGCGATCGTGGCCGCGTCGGCCATGGCCGCCTGCTTCGGGTTCCTGTGGTGGAACGCCGCCCCGGCCAAGATCTTCATGGGTGACACCGGCTCGCTCGCGCTCGGCGGGCTGATGGCCGGGCTGGCGATCCTCACCCGCACCGAGTTGCTGCTCATCGCCCTGGGCGGGCTGTACGCGGCGATCACCGTGTCGTCGATCATCCAGACCGGCTGGTTCAAGTTCACCCGGATACGCACCGGCACCGGTAAACGGGTGTTCCGGATGGCGCCGCTGCACCACCACTTCGAGCTCGGCGGGTGGGAGCAGATCACGATCATCGTGCGGTTCTGGATCCTGGCCGGGCTATCCGTCGCGTTCGGCGTGGGCCTGTTCTACGCCGACTTCATCGGATGACCGAGGACGCGAGACTTGCGGCGTTCTCCGGGCTGCGCGTGCTCGTCGCCGGGTACGGCGTGGCCGGACGCTCCGCGGCGCGGGCGCTCCTGGCGTGGCACGCGGTCATCGGCGTCACCATCGACGGCCCGCCCGCCTCCGACTCCGCCGGCGCAGTCGACCTGCTCGGCCCGCTCGCTGCGGTACCTGACGGCATCGACGTCGTGGTCGTGTCCCCGGGCTACCCGCCGACGCATCCGTTGCTGGACGACGCACGACGTCGAGACATCCCGGTCTGGGGAGAGGTCGAGTTGGCCTGGCGACTGCGTCCTGAGGGCGCCGCACCCTGGCTGGCCCTGACCGGGACGAACGGCAAGACCACGACCGTCCACATGCTCGAGTCGATCCTGCGAGCTGCCGGCCGGAGAGCTGTCGCGGTGGGCAACGTCGGGGAGCCGCTGATCGACGCCGTGCTGGCCGACCCGTCGTACGACGTCCTGGCCGTCGAGATGTCCAGCCAGCAGCTGCACTTCGCACCCTCGGTACGCCCGGCCGCCGCTGCCGTCCTCAACCTCGCGCCCGACCACCTGAACTGGCACGGCACGTTCGAGGCGTACGCGCAGGCCAAGTTCCGGATCTGGAATGCCGAGGTCGCGATCGGCAACCTCGACGACCCGTTGGTCGCCGCGGCGATGCCCGAGGGTGGGGTCGGGTTCACGCTCGGCCAGCCGGCCGACGGGCACCTCGGGGTCGTCGACGATCGGCTCGTGTCTCGAGCATTCGGCGACGGCGGTGCGGTGCTGGCCGCGGTGGCCGACGTCCGGCCGGCCGGCGCGCACAACGTGGCCAACGCGTTGGCCGCCGCGGCGCTGGCCCGCGCCCACGGGGTCGCCCCGGAGGCCATCGCCGAGGGCCTGCGCAGCTTCACTCCCGACCCGCACCGCAACACCTCGGTGCTGGTGCGTGACGGCGTCGAGTGGGTCGACGACAGCAAGGCCACCAACCCGCACGCGGCCGCCGCGTCGCTGGCCGCCTACCCGCGCGTCGTGTGGGTCGCGGGCGGCCAGCTCAAGGGCGTCGACGTCGCGCCGCTGGTGGCGGCGAGCGCCGGGCGCCTCGTCGGCGCGGTGCTGCTGGGCCAGGATCGCGAGCTGGTTCGTACGGCCCTCGCACGACACGCGCCGAAGATCCCGGTGATCGTGGTCGACAGCACCGACGATGGGGCGATGTCCGCTGTCGTTCGCGCCGCCGCCTCACTCGCGCGGCCCGGCGATACCGTGCTGCTGGCGCCCGCCGCCGCCTCCTACGACATGTTCAGCGGCTTCGGGGCGCGCGGTGACGCCTTCGCTGCAGCAGCCCGCGCTCTCGGCCCGGACGTCGCGCGGTGACCGCGGCACCCCGACCGGCGACCGGCACGCGGACCCGGCTCATCAGCGAGCGGGCCGGCCGGGTACATCGCGCCCGCCAGCAGTTCCTCGACAAGCCCTACGCGTCGGTGCAGATGCTGATGCTGGCCAGCGTCGGGCTGCTGCTCTTCGGCGTGCTCATGGCCGTCTCGACCACGATCTCCGCCGCCCACGACGACAGTGGCCAGGGCGGGTCGATCTGGGGCCAGGCCGTCAAGGAGGGCGAGTTCATCGTCCTCGGGCTGGTGCTGTTCTGGGTGTCGATGCGGATGTCGCCGAGGATGTTCCGCGTGCTCACCTACCCGGTGCTGGCGCTGGCGCTGGTCGGCCTGCTCGCCGTCCTGGTGCCCGGTGTCGGTGTGCAGATCAACGGCGCCCGCCGCTGGATCGACGTCGGGCCGCTGCAGGTGCAGCCCTCGGAGTTCGCCAAGTTCGCGATCCTGCTCTGGGGTGCCGACCTGCTGGCCCGCAAGCAGCAGCTGGGGACGCTGCGCCGGGCTCGGCACCTGTTCCTGCCGCTCCTGCCCGGATTCGCCGTCATGATCGCGCTCGTCATGGTCGAGCCCGACCTCGGCACCACCTCGTGCTTCCTGCTGATCCTGCTCGGCCTGCTCTGGATGATCGGCATGCCGCTGCGCTACTTCACCGGCGTGCTGGTGACGGCCGCAGGCGTGGTGCTGCTGCTCGCGCTGGCCGCGCCCTACCGGTTGCAGCGGCTCACCACGTTCACCGATCCGTTCAAGGACGCCAAGGGCAGCGGCTACCACACGGTCGAGGGGTTGTACGCGCTCGCCTCGGGCGGGCTGTTCGGCGTCGGTCTCGGTCAGGGGACCTCGAAGTACGGCTACGTGCCCAACGCCAACTCCGATTACGTCTTCGTGATCATCGGCGAGGAGCTCGGCTTCATCGGCTGCGTCACGGTTCTGGCCCTGTTCGCCCTGCTGGCCTATGCGGGCCTGCGTATCGTGCGGCGTAGTGCCGATCCGTTCGTGCGTCTCGCCGGCGGCACGGCGACGATCTGGATCTGCGGCCAGGCGGTGATCAACATCGGGTACAACAGCGGGCTGCTGCCCGTCACCGGGATCCCGCTGCCACTGATCTCGGCCGGTGGCACGTCGCTGCTGGTCACCTTCTTCGTCCTGGGCATGCTGACGTCCTTCGCGCGCCACGAGAAGGAGGCGGTCAACGTGTGCCGCCGCGCCGAGCGACTCGGCCGCCGTACCCGGCTCGAGCGGTGGGCCCGCATCCCCGTTCCCAAGCCCTACGCGGCCCCGCGCAAGCGCCGCACCGCGCCCACCGAGCCGGCCGCCCCCCGCCGGCCCCAGCTGATCGAAGGCGGCGTCCGACGTTCGGGCACCGCAGCGCGTCGGCGCTCGGTGCCGCATGGAAAGGCGTCATGAGCCTGTCGATCGTGGTCGCCGGCGGCGGCACGGCAGGACACATCGAACCGGCCATGAACCTGGCCGACGCGGTGCGCCGCCTCGAACCGACCGCCCAGATCACCGCGCTCGGCACGCCGAAGGGACTGGACACGACGCTGATCCCGGCGCGCGGCTATCCACTGGA
Organism: uncultured Jatrophihabitantaceae bacterium; assembly: GCA_964658365.1. Classification (GTDB taxonomy): domain Bacteria; phylum Actinomycetota; class Actinomycetes; order Mycobacteriales; family Jatrophihabitantaceae; genus Jatrophihabitans. Next base: position 3,497 of record CAZZZE010000055.1, on the reverse strand, counting down.
GCTGGTGCCGCCGGTGCCGTTGCCGCGGCAGCTCAACCGGGCGCTGTTGCGGACGCCGGGCAACGTGCGGGCGGCCGTCGCGGCGGCGTCCGCGGTGCTCGATCGCGTGCAGGCCGACGTCGTGGTCGGCTTCGGCGGCTACGTCGCGGTCCCCGCCTACCTGGCCGCCCGACGGGCGAGCATCCCGATCGTGGTGCACGAGGCGAACGCCAAGCCCGGGCTGGCCAATCGCGGCGCCGCGCGGATGACCAGGCACGTGTTCACCGCCTCGCCCGACGGCCACCTGCCGCACGCCACCGCGATCGGCATCCCGTTGCGACCGGCGATCTCCCAGCTCGATCGTGCTGCGCTGCGCGCCGAGGCGCGCTCCCGGTTCGGCCTGCGCCCCGACCTGCCGACGCTGCTGGTCTTCGGTGGTTCGCAGGGCGCGCAGTCGATCAATCGTGCGATGGCAGGTGCGGTAACCGGACTGCGCGCCGCCGGTGTCCAGGTCCTGCACGTCGTCGGCCCGAAGAACGCGCTCGAGGTCGAACCCGACGCCGCGGTGCCCTACGTCGTGGTGCCCTACGTCGACGGCATGCAGTATGCCTACGCCGCCGCCGACTTCGCGCTGTGCCGCTGCGGGGCGATGACGTGCGCCGAGCTGGCCGCGGTCGGCTTGCCGGCGGCCTACGTGCCCTACCCGGTCGGCAACGGCGAGCAGCGGTTCAACGCCCTGCCGATCGTCGCCGCCGGGGGCGGGCTGCTCGTCGACGACGCCGACCTGACCCCGGACTGGGTGCTGCGCGAGGTCGTACCGCGCATCACCGACCCGGCCACGGTGACGGCCATGTCGCGCGCGGCCGAGCTGGCCGGTGCCCGCGACGCCGACGTCGTGCTCGCCCGGCGGGTCCTCGCCGTCGCCGAGGAACACCGCCGCTTCCCCGGGGCGAAGCGATGAGGCCGACCGAGGACCACAGCGGCGACCGGCCCGAGGACTGGGCCGCTCCCGGAGCCGCGCTGGTGCGCAGCGCGGCCACCGACGTCATCCCCGCGCTCGCCGACCTCGGCCGCGTGCACATCATGGGCATCGCAGGGTCGGGCATGAGCGCGCTGGCCCGCATCCTGCTCGAGCGCGGCGTCGAGGTGAGCGGCTGCGAGGCCCGCGAGTCGACCACGGTCCTGGGCCTGCGGGCGCTGGGCGCAACGGTGCACATCGGTCATTCGCCGAGCCACCTCGACGACGCCGACACCTTCGTCTACACGACCGCGATCAACCCGCGGCACGAGGAGTTCGCCGCGGCGCGCGCCAGCGGCAAGCCGTTCCTGCGCCGTGCTGCCGCGCTCGCGGCGGCGCTCGAGGACAAGCGCTGCGTCGCGATCGCCGGCACCCATGGCAAGACCTCGACGACGTCGCTGCTGGTGGTGGCCGCCCAGGCGTGCGGCACCGACCCGTCCTTCGCCATTGGCGGCAACCTCTACGAGACCGGCAAGAACGCCCACCTGGGCACCGGGCCGTTTGCGATCGTCGAGGCCGACGAGAGCGACGGCTCGTTCCTGCTGACCCGGCCGACCTCGGCGGTCGTGCTGAACGTCGAGGCCGACCACCTCGAGAACCACGGCAGCCTCGAGGGCATCCACCGCGCCTTCGAGCAGTTCGTCGACCGCGTCGATCCGGACGGGTTGGTGCTGACCTGCGCCGACGACGACGGTGCCCGGCGGGTGGCCGAGCACGCCCGTGCCGCCGGCCGTCGCGTGCTGACCTACGGCCGCACCGCGGAAGCCGACGTCGTCATCTCCGACACCTCGACGAAGGCCGACGCCGTCGAGTTCACGGTGGCCGGGGTGGGGCCGGGACCGCGCCGCGTCCGGGTGGGCGCCATGATCGGCGACCACATGGCTCTCAACGCCACGGCCGCACTCATGATCGCCGCCGAGCTGGGGCTCGACCTCGACACCGTCATCGCCTCCTGGGCCGGTTTCGCGGGCGTCCACCGCCGCTTCGAATCGCACGGTGAGGGCGGTGGCGTGCGGGTCTTCGACGACTACGCCCACCATCCGACCGAGATCGCCGCGTCCCTGAGCGCGGCACGCGAGGCGCTGGCCGGGACGGGGCGGCTGATCGCCGTCTTCCAGCCGGGCACCTACAGCCGCACCCAGACCTTCGCCCGCGAGTTCGCCGAGGCCATGCAGCTCGCCGACGTCGCGTTGGTCATGGACATCTTCCCGGCGCGCGAGGAGCCGATCCCGGGTATCACGGGCTCGACGATCAGCGACCTCGTGGACCTGCCCGGGGGCCAGGTCATCTACGAGCCGCGCTACGACGCGGTGCCCGCCCGGATCGCCGAGGTCGCACGCCCCGGCGACCTCGTCGTCACGATGGGCATCGGCAACGTCTACCTGCTGTGCGACACCATCCGCGAGACGTGCGCCGGGCGGTGGCCGTGAGCACGACGTTCTCGCCGCGGACCCGCGACACCGATGACGACGAGGCGCCCGCCGGCCCGCCGGCCGGTCGCCGTCTGCGGCTCGTGCTCGCCGGCGTCCTTGCCGTCGTCGTGCTGGCCGTCCTGACCTGGGTGGTGGCCTTCAGCTCGGTGTTCGGCGTGCGCTCGGTGACCGTGCGCGGCGCGCACACCCTGACGGCGGCGCAGATCGAGGCTGCCGCGCGCGTGCCGCACGGCACCGCCCTGCTGCGGCTGGACACCGCGGCGATCACCCGCCGCGTCGAGGCGCTGCCCGAGGTCGCCACGGCGCAGGTCGGCACGTCGTTCCCATCGACGGTCGTCGTCACCATCACCGAACGCACTCCGGTGGGCTACCTGCGCTCCGGCGGCCGGGTGCTGCTCGTCGATAGCACCGGCCACGCCTACCACGCGGTGTCTACAGCACCGTCGACGCTGCCCAAGCTCGTCGTGCCGACCGGAGCGGCGGCCCGCTCCGCGCGGGCCGCGGTGGCCCAGGTGGGCGCGGCGCTGCCGGTCACGCTGCGCCCCGACGTGCAGTCCATCGACGCCGTCGACCCCGCCGCGATCACGCTCGTCCTCACCGACGGCCGCATCGCCCAGTGGGGGAGCGCCTCGGACAGCGTCGAGAAGGGCCGGATCCTGCCGGTGCTGCTCGCCCACGCCAGGCACGACACCCAGTTCAACGTGGTCGACCCGCTGCGCCCGTACAGCCGCTGACCCGTCGCAATGATCTTTCGACAATGTCGGCGTGTCGCGCGGCGCGCCTGACGGTCATCCGGCGTCGCGCGCCCTAGCTTCGTGACATCGCCCGAGGTTGACATAACGTTAACCATGTACTTGAGGGTGAGAGTTCCCCGGCACGCCGATCCGACCACTTCGATTCACCTCAGGAGCCACCCATGACAGCACCGCACAACTACCTGGCGGTCATCAAGGTCGTCGGCGTCGGCGGCGGCGGCGTGAACGCCGTCAACCGGATGATCGAGGTCGGCCTCAAGGGCGTCGAGTTCATCGCCGTCAACACCGACGCGCAGGCGCTGCTGATGAGCG
>CAZZZE010000054.1:7299-12421 GCA_964658365.1 uncultured Jatrophihabitantaceae bacterium | reverse complement strand
TCGTCGCGCTCGGCGTCGGTCGGGACAGGTGCTGGTTCGTGAACGGCCATGACGTCCTGTCTACCCGCGCCGCCGGCCGCGCCGCACCCGCCTGACACGTCATGACTCAGGAGCGGTTGCCGAGCGCCAGGGCAGCTGCACGGCTTCGCAGCAGCACCTCGTCGACCGGGACGCCGAGTCGGGTCGCCGCGGCGCGCACATCGTCGAACTCGGGCTGAACGGTGACGGCGGCGCCGTCGAGCAGGCCACGCTTCACCGCAATCGGCACGCCGTCGACGACGACACCCACCACGTCCCGGTCCAGCGACTGCCGCGCGACGGCGTGCACCCGCGCACCCAGGGTCGTGGTCGTCGTGACCAGCGCGCGGAAGACGGCATCGACGGCGTCCGGCGAGGTCAGCGCCGTCACCACGTGGCCGGGACGCCCCTTGCGCATCAGCACGTTCGTGAGCCAGGCGTCGTGCGCGCCCGCGGCGACGAGGTCATCGAGCACACCCGGCCACAGTCGCGGTTCGAGATCATCGACGGTTGCCTCGACGACGACGAGATCGTCGGTTCGCCACGGCTGCGCGCCCGGCGATCGGGTCACTCGCCCGCCGATCACGACCCGGACCAGGTTGGGACGGTCGGGCGGATCGGCGGTGCCTGCGCCACTGCCGGTCGTTCGAACGGTCAGCTCGGGCAGTCCGCCCCACGACGTCGCGAGCGTCGCCAGCAACGCGGCACCGGTCGGCGTACACAGTTCGCGATCGCCCGCCCCCGCGCTCACGGGCGCTCCGACTGCGGCCAACAGCTCCAGGGTCGCAGGGACGGGGACCGGGATGCGGCCGTGCGCCGATCGCGCGGTCCCGCCACCCAACCCGATCGTGCTGACCTGCCGCACGACGGATGGATCGAGCAGGCCGAGAGAGTCGAGCCCGACCGCGCAGCCGACGACATCGGCCAACGAGTCGAGTGCACCGACCTCGTGGAAGTGGATCTCACTGACATCGACGCCGTGCACTCGCGCCTCGGCGCTGGCGAGCGAGTCGAAGACCGCCTGCGCGAAAGCCTCGGCCGCGCTCGACAGGCCGGCTGCGGCCACGACGGCTCGCACCTCGGCGGGCCCGCGCAGCACGTCGGTCGGCTCGGTGGTGACGACGGCTTGGGTGGCCCGCAGCCCGTGCCGACGGACGGGACGGGCGGTTAGATCGAGCGGCCCGCTGCCCGCCGCGGCGAGCCGGGCGAACGCCGCCCGGATCGCGTCGACATCGGCGCCCGCGTCGAGCAGTGCGCCGAGCAGCATGTCGCCGGCGGCGCCGTGCGTGGCGTCGACCCACAGGGCGGCCGTCACACCACTGACCGGACCATCCGGGCGACCGCGACGGCCGCACCGAAGCCGTTGTCGATGTTGACGACCGTGACGCCGGGTGCGCAGGCGTTGAGCATCGTCAGCAGGGCGGCGATGCCGCCGAAGGCGGCGCCGTGCCCGACACTCGTCGGGACGGCCACGACGGGACAGCTCACGAGCCCTGCGACGACCCCCGGCATGGCACCGTCCATGCCGGCGATCGCGATCACCGCGTCGGCCGAGGCGATGCGGTCGCGCTCGGCGAGCAGCCGGTGCAGGCCTGCGACGCCCACGTCGACCACGAGGTCGGCTCCCACGCCGTGCACTGCGAGCGTGGTCAGCGCCTCCTGGGCCACCGGAAGGTCCGACGTCCCGGCGACCACGACGGCCACGCGTCCCCGCACCTCGGGCTCAGGGCCGAGCACGACGGTGCGACCGACGTCGTCGATGCGCGCACCGGCGATCTCGCGAGCCGCCGACCGCGTGGCGTCGTCGCAACGCGTCGCGAGCACGGCGCGGTCCGGGTGCTCGGCGGCGAGCCGGGTGAGCGCGGCGAGCGTCTGCTCCGGCGTCTTGTGCGAGGCGAGCACGGCCTCGGGGTCGCCGGTGCGGCGGGCCCGGTCGAGGTCGAGTCGGGCAAAACCGAGGTCTGCCACGAGCGGCCGGTGTGTCACGCTCTGACGGTGCCAACTGAGCTGCCCGATCGTCAAACCGTCGCGCAGCTGCTCGGGTGGTTCGACGACGTTCCGCGGGTGACGGTCGCGCTGTCCGGCGGCGTCGACTCCGCTGTCGTGCTCGCCGCCGCCGTGCGGGCACTCGGGCCGACGCACGTTGTTGCGGCGACCGCGGTGTCGCCGGCGCTGCCCAGCGGCATGCTCGAGCGAGCTGTCGCCCTCGCCGACCTGCTGGGTGTCGATCATCGCCAGGTGCCCACCCGGGAGATGGACGTCGAGGGCTACACCCGCAACGGCGCGGACCGCTGCTACTTCTGCAAGGCCACGCTGATCGACGCACTGGAGGCGATGGTGGCTGCTGTGGTGGACGTGGCCGAGGAGCAGATCGTCGTCACCGGGACGAACGCCGACGACGTGGTGGCGGGTTGGCGGCCGGGTATCCGCGCTGCCGCCGAGCGTGGGGCGCGCACGCCGCTGGCCGATACCGCGACGACGAAGGCCGACGTCCGCGCAATCGCCCGGGCCTGGGACCTTGCGCCGTGGGACCGGCCGGCGAGCCCGTGCCTGTCGAGCCGCGTCGCCTACGGCGTGCCGATCACCCCGCTGCGCCTGGCCCGGGTCGACCGCGCCGAGGTCGCGGTGCGGGCCGTCCTGGCCGCAGCGGGTGTCGGCTGCGCCGACCTGCGCGTACGCGATCTCGGCGACCGCGCACGCGTGGAGGTCGATGCCGCGGTCGTCGACTTCGCTCGCGGTCCGGACGTCGAGCGGGCCGTGCGTGCAGCGGGATTCGACGTCCCGGTCGAGGTCGGCCCGTTCCGGTCCGGGGGCCTGAACGCGGTGCTGCCGCCGACCCTGCGCCACGCCTGAGCGGACGATCGAACCCGGCACCGACGCGAGCGAGGTCAGGAGACCTTGGGCTGCAGGCGGGACAGTTCCTCGTTGGCGAGCATCCGCCGGTACCACCGCTCGGTGTTCGACACGTGCATCACCGCGGCGGAATGGGCCAGGATCGGGTCTCGATCGGCCAGCGCGTCGTAGATCTGCTGGTGTTCCTCGTGCGCGCGTGAGTCGGCGTGCTGCTCCAGCAGACCGTGCCAGATGCGGGCGTGGACCGTCTTGCCCGACAGTCCGGACAGCAGGCTGGACAGCGTCGCGTTCCCCGATCCGGTCGCGATCTTGGCATGGAACTCGATGTCCTGCATGATCCGTGGCTCGCCGTGGCTGCTTTCCATCGTGACCAGGCACTGGTGCAGGTCCGCCAGCGCCGCGGTCGACAACCGGGTCGCCGCCAGCGCGGTCGCGGCCGGCTCCAGGATGCGCCGCAGCTCGAGCAGTTCCAGTGCCCGGTCCTCCTGCATCAGCTCCACGGCGAAACCGATGCCCTCCAGCAGGAGCCGCGGTTCGAGGCTGGTGACGTACGTGCCATCACCACGCCGCACGTCGAGCACGCGGGCCGTGGTCAGGGCGCGCACCGCCTCGCGCAGCGTGTTGCGCGACAGACCGAGCTGGGTGGCGAGTTCGTACTCGGCCGGCAGCCGCGATCCGGGGTGCAGGTCGCCGTTGAGGATCAGCTGCCGCATCTTGTTGATCGCTTCTTCGGTTGCTGGGGCAGCCATTGCGCTCCCGTCCCGTCGTTGTCGACGTGCCATCTTCAGGGTCTAACTGTCCGATGTCTATCACGTGCACGGCGGTTTCTGCCTCGAACTGTCGGCAGTGCTGGCACAGACATTGGATGTCGGTGGGGTCACTCCTCACCCGTAACCGATCGAGGCCGAGTCGAAGCCGCCGCCCACATCGGCGCGGCTGACGAAGGGCGTGGGCAGCCGCGAGTGGATGTTGGCCGCGGTGTTGCGGGTGTCGAGTTCGAGGTCGTGCGCGCCGGGCCCGAGTGCGGCGGACAGATCGACGACGGAGTCGATCTCGATCAGCCGCGCGATCTCGACGCCGTCCACCCGCACGGCGGCCGAGCCGACGAGTCCGCGCAGGGTCAGCACCGCGACCCGCTCGTTCTCGCGACGGCCGCGCACCGTTGTGCGGAAGGTGACGCCGCCGGAGAAGTCGGACAGACCGATCTCGGTCCAACGGGTGTCGTCGACCGGCCCCTCGTCGGTGATCCATACGACCGGTCCGTCGAGCACGCCGGCTCCGTTCGCCCAGGACGGGCCCGCCGCGAAGACCAGTTCCAGCAGCTCGCCGGCGGTCGTCGGCGCGAGGTCGATCGAGAACCGGGTGGGCATGTCGTCCGCGGCACCGTCGAGCGTCGACACCCCCGCCGCCGTTGCGCCGACGCTCGCGGAGAGCAGCGCGCCCCAGGCGCGCACGACGGCCCGCGTCGCGCCCGGCGGCAGGGTGACCCGGACGACTCGCTCGTCGCGCATCCCCGGCCGAGGGTCGAAGCGCAGTGCCGGCCGTTCGCCGCGCCACCACGGCAGGTGCATCCGGTCCTGGGCCGCGGGCGCCGAGCGGGTCGGCCGGTCGTGCGTGTTGTGCACCACGACGTGCGCACGCCCTGGTTGCCGCTCGACGCACTCCAGCCGGACGAGCAGCGGGACGGGTCCCGGCGCGACGGCGACCTCGGTGTGCTGCGAGCGCACCGACGTCTCGAGCAGGTCCCACGGCGGGTAGGTGACCTCCGGTTCGCCCTGCGGCGCGTCAGGGACGGGGTCGCCCGCAAGCCATACCGAGAGCGGGACGCGGGCACCCATGGTCACCGTAACGCGGGCGGTGTCGGCCACGACCGACGTCCAGAAGTAGAACGACACTCCTGGTTGGGTGACGGGCCCGAACGCCTCGGCCACCAGGAACTCCGACGACACCGAGCGCAGTCCGTGCGGCCCGCTCGACCGGTCGCGCAACAGCGGATCGTCGATGAGCCCGGTCGACGGCGAGAACGCGTAGGGCTGCCAGCGCAGGCCGGGCACGACCTCGATCGACGGGTCCACGTCCGTCAGCGTCGTCAGGACGCGTTCGACGGCGTCGCGGTCGTGCGCGGCAACCGGCCCGACGACCCAGAACTGCTGCGTGTCGCCGACGAGTGCGGTGTCCCACTTCTGAGCGGCGTCGACCCCGGCCGACGACCGGCTCTCGACGAACCAGGTGGCGACCGGCACCGGGTCCT
>CAZZZE010000054.1:0-7199 GCA_964658365.1 uncultured Jatrophihabitantaceae bacterium | reverse complement strand
TGCTCGACATCACCCCGGCCGCGCAGGTGCAGCCGCGTGCTGACCGGGTGGTGGTGCGGGTTCGCGACGAACCAGGCGTCGGCGCCGGGTACTGCGCGATGGATGGCGAGCAGGCCGGCATCGTCGGCACAGCGGATGTCCGTGGCGCCGAGCGACCGCACGGTCGGGGCCAGCTGCTCGAGCTCGGCCGCCTTGAGCTCGACCGTGCCCGCCGGGGGCCGGGACGCGTCGGCCGGTCGTCCCGAGGAATCGCCGGTGATCACGACGAGGGCGCCGTCCGCGGCGCGATGTCGGTCGAGCGCGGCGCGGGTGTCGGCGCGCACGGCCGCCATACCCGGCACCACGAGCACGCGGTACGTGTGGCTACCGACCACCAGCCCGTCGGTCGTCGCGGTGGCCCCGAGCAGGCTGCGCCGATCGAGCAGGTGGGCGTCGACGGTGTGCGTCGCGAGGTGGCTCAGCGCGGCGAGGGCGAGTTCGGGTGATGCGGTGTCCTCGCCGCACAGATCGAGGTCCTCGGTCGGGTCGAGCACCGCGACGTCGCACACCTGGCGCCCGGTGCGCAGGACCGCGGACAGCCGGGTGACGTAGTCCCACAGCTGGTCGGACTGGTCGAACCAGGGCTGACGGTGGTGGAAGTCCGGTGCGGCCCACTCCCACCAGCCGCCCTCGGTGGTCAGGTAGAGCCCGTGCAGCGCGATCTGGCTGGCGCCGGCGGCGAAGGCCTGGTCGAGCCCGGCCCGGATCGCTGCGGGGGTGACGTCCCAGCCGCTGCTGTGAAACGCCTCGTCCATGACGAAGGGTCTGTCGTTGAGTGCGGCGATCGAGGCGTTCACCTTGAAGGCGGCGAGCGCCCGGGGCGCGCGCAGGTCGGGGTCGTCGTTGCCCGGGCCCTGATACCACTTCATCGTCGCGCTGTAGTCGCCGTAGTGCTCGCGCCCGGCCCGCAGGTCGCCGCGGCTGAGCTGGTCCATGCACAGCGCGGTGCCGTGCTGCTCGTGCCAGCGGAAGATCGGTTCGAAGTAGTTCTTCTCCAGGCGCTGTACGACGAGCTCGTGGTAGATCTCGCGCAGCCGAGCCGTCCCGGTACCGAGGTCGTGCCACAGCGCGTGCAGCCATCGGCCGTCGCCGAAGCCGGCCGCGGCCAGGGCCTCGAGCACGTCGTCGTTCACCATCGGCGTCCGCACGCCGAGGTCGAGCTCGTCCTGGAAGAAGGTCGTGAACGCCGTTCCCAGCCGCGCGCCGAGGTTGCTGGCGAACAGCTCGTAGTACTCGGTGATGTGTTCGGCGCCGGCCCGCTGATGCAGCGGGTCGAACGTGCTCGCCGCACCGCGCAGCACGCCCGGCGTCCGGGAGACCGCGCAGACCTGCCACGTGCCCGTCGGCACATCGCAGGTGACGGTCCGCCGGCCGCTCGCCGGGTCCGCGCGTTCGCGGTGCCCGATCGCCCGTGGTGCGGAACCCGCGTCGCCGAGCAGCAGCAGGTCGACGAGCGTGCCGTCGACCTCGCCGGACCACGTGCCCGGCCCGGTCACCGCCCAGTCGCGATGGACCAAGGTGCCGCCGTGGCGGTCGGCCGTCCTCGTCCCGACGCGGCGCAGCGCTTCGGTCACGAAGTTGTAGTCCTGAAAGCCCACCGTGAGCCCCCGCGCCGCACTGCTGTCGACGTACCAGCGCATCAGGTCCCACCACGGCGGGCTCAGCGGTGTGGGCCGGCCTGCGTCGGGCAACGCCTCGAGCGTGTGGCTGTACCCGACGATCGTGGCGCCGATGCCAGCGCCTGCTACCGCGTCAAGGTGCCAGCTCAGGCGTTCGCGCGTGACATCGGTGCCGCTCCACCAGAACAGCGGGCTCGGACGCGCACCGGCTGGCGGGTGGTCGAACGCGTCGTCCAGCGCTGACCGGCCACTGTCGTCCGCGCCGTCGTCCAGACTGTCGTCGTGGCCCACGGCCGCACCTCCTGTCGTGCGTCATCAACCCGATGTTTGCGGTCGGAAAGGCGGCGGCTGTCGGTCAGGTAACTGTTCCGAACACGTGGAGGAGCGACCCGACGAAGGCGGGTTGTCCGGTTCCGAACGGAAAATAGCCTAGGAACCCGAGGATGCAAAGTGCGACTACAGGTGGTGCAACCGTTTCGGCTTCATCACGCCGAAAGGAAATCCTCGACACAGACATCGGATGACTGGTAGACAACCACCCAGCGCGCATCCCGTCATCCCGTCGTCCGGAGCACGCCCCGAGAAAGAAGGTAGTCAGTGAAGACTCGCCATCGGCTCCTCGCTGGAGTCGCCATCGCCTCCAGTGCGATGCTCGTCGCCGCCTGCGGTACAAGTTCAGGTAAATCGTCGTCGTCGTCCGGTTCGGCGGCCAACCTGTCGTTCCTCACGTTCACGAGCCCGAACGTCACCAAGGCGCTCTGGAACGGCGCGGCCGCCGACGTCACCAAGAAGTACCCCGGTACCAAGCTGAAGGTGTTGTACACGCCGAACCTCGACCGGCAGGCCTACGCCAAGCAGCTGCTGGCCACCGGGCAGCTGCCCGACATCATCTGGGACGCCCCCGGCCCGGACTTCGTGAAGGCCGGCGCGCTGCTGTCCTTCTCGCAGTCCGACCTCAAGGGCATGAACGTCCCCTCGGGCTACGGCACCATTGGCGGCAAGACCTACAACCTGTGGAACGGATCGTTCCTCGTCCCGGCGCTGCACTACAACAAGGCCGCGTTCGCCAAGGCCGGCATCACCTCGACGCCGACGACCTTCGACGAACTGGTCGCCGACGCCACCAAGCTCAAAGCAGTGGGGATCACGCCGTTCCTCGTGCAGAGCGGCTCCGACCTGTGGTCGGCTGGCTACCTGCTGCAGGGCATCGTCACCGCCGACATCTACGGCAAGAACCCGAACTGGCTCGCCGACCGCAAGTCTGGCAAGGTCAAGTTCAGCGACCCGGACTTCGTCGCCGCGGTGAACAAGTTCGTCTCGCTGCAGAAAGCCGGCTTCATCAACAAGGACGCGCTGAGCATCAACTACGCGCAGGCCACGACCGCCTGGGACGCGGGCAAGGCAGCGATGTGGCCGATGGGCTCGTGGGCCACGGCCGCGAAGACGTCCTTCAACGAAGGCGTGTTCGCCTTCCCCACCGCTGACGGCAGCAAGGTGCTGCCGGTGTCGATCGGTGCCGCGGTCTACGTCTCGGCGAAGACCAAGCACCCGGTGCAGGCCAAGCAGGCGGCCGTCTCGCTGATCACGAACCCCTCGTGGCAGGCGAACGACCTGAAGTCCGACGGTGTGCTGCCGATTGTCTCCGGTGTCACTCCGCTTGCCGGCACGACGGATGCGACGCTCGCGTCGCTGAAGTTGCTCCAGGACAAGTCCTACAAGCAGGTCGTCGGATTCCTCAACGAGGTCGGCGACGCCTCGGCGCCGTCCGGTTTCAGTGACGCGTTCGGCAAGGCCATGCAGGCCCTGCTCGGTGGGCAGTCGGCGAAGGACTTCGCCAGCAGCCTCGACAAGTCGTGGGACTCGCTGTCCAAGTAGGTTCCCGCGGCACCGCACCCGGGGGTGGGGTCACCAGACTCCACCCTCGGGTCGAACCTTTCCGCGGCCGATCAACGCGGCAATCGAAGGGAATCCACCGTAGTGACGAACAACGTCCTGAGCCGTACGCGGGCTGCCGACGGCAAGCCGGTCCGTCCGCCGGACACGCCGCCACCACCCCGCCGCAGCCGCACGTTCGCGCGCCGCAGGCAGGCCGTCGTGACGTTCGCTGTGCTGGGATCCCCGGCTTACCTGCTGTACGCCTTCGCCGTCCTGGTACCCCTGGGGCTCTGCATCAGCTACTCGCTCAGGGACTACAACCTGCTCACCTCGAGTGGCCCGTATGTCGGTCTGGAGAACTACCGCACGATCTTCGCTGACCCCACCTTCTGGGACGCGTACGGCTTCACGATCGCGATCATCGTGTTTCTCATCGTGGTCTCGAACGTCGTCGGCGTCGGCTTGGCCGTGCTGCTCAACCGGCCCACCCGCACGTTCTACGTACTGCGCACCATCACCTTCATTCCGGTCATCCTCAGCGGTGTGGTGATCGCGTTCCTCTGGTCGTCGATCCTCACCGACACCGGGATCCTGAACTCGCTGCTGCACACGGTGCACCTGACGTCGCTGCAGCACAGCTGGCTCGGAACGACCCGCGGTGCCCAGTTGAGCGTGCTGATCGTGTCGGCCTGGCCGGCGATCGGCTTCTCGACCACGGTCTACCTCGCGGCTCTGCAGGGTGTCCCGGCCGAGTTGCTCGAGGCCGCCGAGGTCGACGGTGCCAGTCCACGGCGGAAGTTCTTCCACATCGTCTGGCCGATGCTCAGGCCCGCGCTGATCGTCAACTCTACCGTGATGCTGATCAACGGGGCCAAGAGCTACGAGGCGTCGTTGATCCTGACCGGCGGCGGCCCGAACGGCGCCACCGAAACCGGCGCAGTGCAGGTGTTGCGGGTCGGCTTCACCGAGAACCACGCGGGCTACGCGAGCGCCATCGCTGTCGTGCTGCTCGCGACGGTCGCGGTTCTCGCCGTGATCGGGTTGGCAATCGCGCGAAGGGCGGAACGATGACCACCACCACCCTACGGGGCCGGATCGTGCGAGAACCGAGGACGAGGGCGCGGGCCGGTGTCCGCCGCACCGTCGTCGCGGTGATCGTCACCGCGATCCTGGCGTTGCCGCTGTACCTGGCGATCGACAACGTCTTCAAGAAGAACAGCCAGATCACCGCCGACCCGGTCGCCCTGCCCTCGCCTTTCACGCTGCACAACATCACCTCGGTGCTGAACTCGTCCGACAACGACCTGATCCCGACGCTGATCCGCACGGTCTGGATCACCGGCGCCAGCCTCGTTCTTGTCGTGCTCATCGGGTCGATGCTCGGCTATTACCTCGGCCGCAACGACGGCCCGATCCAGCGCGGGATGACCCTGCTGCTCCTGTTGGGGCTCGCTATCCCGTTCCAGGTCATCCTGATCCCGGTCAGCCGGGTGTTGAGCTCGGTGGGGTTGCTCAATACCTATGCCGGTCTGATCCTGTTCAACGTTGGCTACTACCTGCCCTTCGCTGTGCTCGTGTTCTCGCGCTTCGTCCGGGGGATCCCGCGTGAGCTCGACGAGGCAGCAGCGATCGACGGCGCCGGTCCGTTGACCACGTTCGTCCGGGTGATCTTCCCGTTGATGCACCCGGCGATGTCATCGGTCGCCATCTTCGTCGGGGTGTGGGTATGGAACGACTTCGTCAATCCGTTGATCCTGCTCGGACCGCTGACCGGGACAACGATCACCGCCGGCATCTACCGATCCCTGGGCCAGTTCAACTCCGACTTCGGGACGACGTTCGCGTACATGTTCATCGCCACGTTGCCGCTGCTCATCCTCTTCCTCGCGCTGCAGAAGCGCTTCGTCTCCGGGCTCACCTCGGGGGCGACGAAGGGGTGAGCGTCCGTACCCGCGGTTCGGCCCCGGCGCGGGCATCCCACTCCCTCCGTGCTCCTGCCCGTGGAGCGCGGCTTTTCCGCCCTTGGAAGGTCCTGGCGTGAACACCATCTGCTCGGTCGACGTCGTCGACGTGCGTTTTCCGACCTCTGCGACAGCGGACGGGTCGGACGCCATGAACCCTGATGGCGACTACTCCGCGGCGTATGTGGTGCTCACCGCCGCAGACGGGACTAAGGGGTACGGCCTGACGTTCACCATCGGACGCGGAACGGACCTCTGTGTTGCCGCAGCCCGGCAGATCGCCCGGCACACCCTCGGTGTCGATGCCGACCACCTGACCGGGTCGGTGATCGGCGAGGTCTACCGCCGCATCGCCGCCGACTCGCAGCTGCGCTGGCTCGGGCCCGAGAAGGGAGTGGTGCACCTGGCGACCGCGGCCGTGATGAATGCGGTGTGGGATCTTGCGGCGCGGCAGGCCAGCCTGCCGCTGTGGCAGTTCCTCGCCTCCCTCGAGCCCACCGACCTGGTTGCGGCGTGCGACTTCCGCTACCTGTCCGACGTGCTGACGCCCGAACAGGCGGTAGCGATGCTGACCGAATTGCGGCCGTCGCACCAGGAACGCATCGATGCCCTGCGCCGCACCGGATATCCGGCGTACACCACGTCCCCCGGCTGGCTCGGCTACAGCGACGACAAGTTGCGCCGACTGATCCGTGAGGCCATCGCCGACGGCTTCGAGCACGTGAAACTCAAGGTCGGCGCGAACGTCGAGGACGACGTCCGACGCTGCGCGATCGCCCGCGAGGAGCTCGGCCCCGACCGTGCGCTGATGATCGACGCCAACCAGGTGTGGGACGTGCCGCGGGCGATCGAGTGGGTGAACCGGCTCGCGCCGTTCAATCCGCTGTGGATCGAGGAGCCGACCAGCCCCGACGACGTGCTCGGCCACCGTGCGATCCGCAACGGCGTCGCTCCGATCGGCGTCGCGACCGGCGAACACTGCCACAACCGCGTGATGTTCAAGCAGCTGCTGCAGGCCGAGGCGATCGACTTCTGCCAGATCGACTCGTGCCGGCTCGCCAGCATCAACGAGATCGTGCCGGTGCTGCTGATGGCTGCGAAGTTCGGCGTGCCGGTGTGCCCGCACGCGGGTGGTGTCGGGCTGTGCGAGTACGTGCAACACCTGGCGGCCTTCGACTTCATCGCCGTGTCCGGCAGTCTTGACGGTCGGCTGTGCGAGTACGTCGACAACCTGCACGAACACTTCGTCGACCCGGTGGTCGTCGACCGCGCGCACTACCGCCTGCCCTCGCAGCCCGGCTACAGCATCGAGCTGTTCGCCGAGTCGATCGGCGACTACACCTTCCCCGACGGCAACTACTGGCGTCAGGCCACGGACGGACCGGTGTCGATCGACCTTCCCACCGAGGCATCCGCCGAGTCGCCGCGTGTGCAGGCGGCCGCGGCGTCGTGATCGACGCACACGCTCATCTGTGGGACACCGGCTCGCTGCACTACCCGTGGCTGGACCTGGAGACGGCGTTGCCGCGCACCGTGACCGCAGCCGAGCTCGCGTCGGTCGCGCCGGACCTCGACGGCGTGGTCCTGGTCGAAGGTGACGTCGAGGTGCCCGCTGCGGCGGCAGAGGTCGATTGGCTGTCGGCGCAGGCCGATGCGCTGCCCTACGAGGCGGTCATCGTCGCGCAGTGCCGTCTCGACGACCCCG
>CAZZZE010000053.1:9749-12436 GCA_964658365.1 uncultured Jatrophihabitantaceae bacterium | reverse complement strand
CCGGCGCCGTCGACGCGGTGCCGTGGTCGAACATGTACGAGTTCGCCTCGGTGGCGGGACTGATCGGTGTCGTGGCGTTCCTGCTGGTGATGTGGAAGGCGCCGCAGATCCGCTTCCTCGGCGGCTTCGTGCTGCTGCCCGTCATCCTGATGATGTTCCTGGCTGGGACGGTGCTGTATTCGAAGGCCCAGCCGCTCGTCCCGGCCCTGCAGTCGTACTGGCTGGCCATCCACGTCACCCTCGTGTCGTTCGCCGAGGGCGCGCTGATGACCTCCGCGGTGCTGACCGTGCTGTTCCTGCTGCGCTCGCGCTACGACAAGCAGGCCGCCGCCCCCGGGTACCGCCAGGGCTCGGTCGCGACGCTGGCCTCGCGGCTGCCTGCGGCCGAGACGCTGGACAAGGCCGCCTACCGGGTCGTCGCCTTCTCATTCCCGCTCTACACGGTCGCCATCATCTGCGGCGCCATCTGGGCCGAGGCGGCCTGGGGCCGGTACTGGGGTTGGGACCCGAAGGAGACCTGGGCCTTCATCGTCTGGGTCGTCTACGCCTGCTACCTGCACGCCCGCGCCACCGCCGGCTGGAAGGGTCGGGCCGCGGCCTGGGTCAACCTGCTCGGCTTCGGCGCCATCACCTTCAACTTCCTGGTCGTGAACCTGGTCGTCTCGGGCCTGCACTCCTACGCGGGCCTGTCCTGAGCGCTTCCCCATCGCAGTGGTCGCTGTCCGGGGGTTCCGGGGCGACCACAGCGATGGGGAAGGCGATCAGGAGGAGGACGCGGTCAGGTCGTAGACGGTGCTCCCGCCGATCGTCTGGGCCTTGAACGTCTTCGTCACCCACTGCTGGATGGCGTACGCCGTCGACGTCGAACTCGACGACGAGCCGATGAAGCCCTGGCTGTCGTAGATGTAGTAGTGCACCTTGCCGGCGGCGACCAGCTTCTTGAACGCAGCGAGCGTGATCGCGCTGTCGGTGCCGTTGTAGCCACCGAGCGCCATCACCGACACGCCCGTCCCGAGTTCCAGCGAGGCCGCCTCGTTGTCGCTCGTGGTCGCCGCGGCCCAGGTGTAGCTCGACGAGTTCGTCGTCAGCGCCTTCTTCAGCGCCGAGCTCACGGTGGTGGCGCCGCCGAGGCCGTTGCCGGCCATCCCGCCGCCGGCCCTGCCGCCGAACCCGCCGGTCGGACGCGTGCCGCCGCCGGGGAAGCCGCCCGTGGCGCTGCCTCCGGTGGTACTGCCGCCGGTGTTCGCGCCGGGGAAGGTGCGACCGCCGGGGAGGTTGCGCGGTGCGCCGGCCGGGCGTCCGCCGCCGAAGCCGCCGAACCCGGTGGACGGGCCGGCCGACGGGATGGCGCCGGTGTGCGAGGTCGACGCCGTCTGGACCGCGTAGGCGGTCGGCGCGACGAGCAGCGTCAGCGCGATCAGCGGCGCCACGATCCACGCCCGCGCCAGCCGCTCGACGAGCAGCGTGAGCACGGTCAACGCCGCGCCGCCGACGACGATCCAGCGCAGCTCGGGGTGCCACGAGGCCCGCCCGAGCAGCACGTACGTCCACCACGCGGTGCCGGCCACGAGGGCGGCGAGCGTCCAGCGGGCGATGCCGTTGGCCTCGACCCGCCGGCGCCAGAGCTCGACCACACCGATGCCCACCAGCGCCGCGATGGCCGGGGCCAGGGCGACCGTGTAGTAGGGGTGGATGATGCCGCTGGCGAAGCTGAACACCGCGGCGGTCACCAGCAACCAGCCGCCCCACACGATCAGGGAGCCGCGCAGGACGTCGGTGCGGGGCCGGCCCCAGGTCACCCAGGCCAGCACCACGATCGACAGCAGCGCGGCGGGCAGCAGCCAGCTGATCTGCGAGCCCATGTCGCTGCCGAACAGCCGGGTGAGCCCGGTCTCGCCGTTGGAGAAGCCGCCCGTGCCGCCGTTGGTGGCGCCGTTGTTGTTCGAGCCGGTGAGCCGGCCGAGCCCGTTGTAGCCGAAGATCAGCTCGAGGATCGAGTTGTTCGTCGACCCCCCGATGTAGGGCCGCGACCCTGAAGGCCACAGCTCGACGAGCGCGATCCACCAGCCGGCCGACACGACGAGCGCGCCGAGCCCGGCGAGCAGATGCAGCAGCCGGCGGCGGACGGCGATAGGTGCGGCGACCAGATAAGCGATGCCGAAGCCGGGGACCACCAGCAGGCCCTGCGCCATCTTGGTCAGGAACGCGAAGCCGACCAGGACGCCGACGAGCACGATCCAGCGCAGCCGTGCCGCTTCGATGGCCCGTACCGTCGCGTACGCGGCCGCGGTCATCAGCAGCACGAGCAGGGCGTCGGGATTGTCGAAACGGAACATCAGCGCGGCCACCGGGGTGGTGGCGAGCGCCGCGCCGGCGAGCAGGCCGGCGGTCGGCCCGCTCACCCGCTTCACCGCCGCGTAAAGCACCGCCACCGCCGCAACGCCTTCCAATGCCTGCGGCACCAGCACCGACCAGGAGTTGGCGCCGAAGATCTTCACCGAGATGTCCATGACCCACAGCGACGCGGGCGGCTTGTCGACGGTGATGAAGTTCGACTGGTCGAGCGACCCGAACAGGAACGCCTTCCAGCTCTTGCTGCCGGCCTGCGCAGCCGCGGCGTAGAACTGATTGGCCCACCCCGACACCGAGAGGTTGACGAGGTAGAGCAGCGCCGTGCCGACGAGCAG
>CAZZZE010000053.1:3077-9649 GCA_964658365.1 uncultured Jatrophihabitantaceae bacterium | reverse complement strand
GAGAGGCGGGTTGTCGTCCGGGTGGCTGCTTATGACTCGCCACTCGGCGTCGACGTCACCACTCGGCGGAGGCGGTACCGGTCGGGTGTCGGTGCTCATGACTTCGCCTTCGCGGTCAGGTCGTAGATCGTCGTGCCGCCGACCGTCTTGGCGGTGTAGTGCGACTGCACCCAGGACGTGATCTGGCTGCTGGTCCCGCTGCCCGCGCGCCCCCCGAAGCCGCCGCTGATGAAGTAATGGATCTTGCCCTGGGCGACGTACTTCTCGAACTGGGCCAGGGTGGGCGTGGCGTCACTGCCGGTGAAACCGCCGATCGCCATGACCGACGTGCCCGAGGCGAGCTCGTACGGGGCGGCGCTCTGCGAACCGATCATGGCCGCCGACCACGTGTTCGACGTCTTCTTCAGCAGCGCGACGACTGCGGAGCTGGCCGTCTGGCTGGCGCCGCCCGCACCGCCGCGGCCCATACCAGAAGGTATTGTTCCGGTCGGGCGTTGTCCGTTGCCCAGCCCGGGGAAGTTGCCGCCGCTGGGGAACCCGCTCGGCCGGCCGCTGCCGGCTTCGCCGATGCCGGCCGGCATCTCCATACCCTTAGGGATGGAGCGCCCGCCCCCGCCGAATCCGCCGAAGGCCGACCCGGTCGACGGTCCCGCCGACGGCGTGGCGCTCGTCTGCGGCGTCGCGGCCGCGTCGAGGGCGTAGGCCGCCGACCCTCCGCCGAGGGAGATGATGCCGATCGCCGCGGCCGCGAGCACCAGCCCGCGGCGCGCCCGGCCCGGCGGGACGAGCAGCAGCCCGGCCGCCGCCACGGACGCCACGAGCACGACCCACCGCAGCCACGGGAACCAGTCGGCGGCCCGGTCGAGCAGGACGTAGCTCCAGATTCCCGTGACGAGCGCGCCGAGCGCCAGCGCGACCCGGGCGGACTGCTTCTCGCGGGCCGTCCAGAGCGTGCGTGTCCCGATCCCGACGACCGCCGCGATGGCCGGCGCCAGCTCGATCGTGTAATAGGTGTGGATCGTGCCGCTGGCGAAGCTGAGCAAGCCGCCGGTGACGAGGATCCAACCGCCCCAGACGATGAGCGAGGCGAGCAGCCGGTCGGTCCGCGACACGCGCCGGGTGACGACCGCAGTGCCCAGCACGGCCACGAGCGCCGTCGGCAGCAGCCAGGCGATCTGGCCGCCGTTGAGGTCGTTGAACAGCCGGCCGAAGCCGGTGGCGCCGCTGAAGTTGGCGCCGCCACCGCCGCCCGGGGCGCCGCCGCCGGAGTTGCCGGTGATGCGCGAGAAGCCGTTGTAGCCGAACGCGAGGCCCAGCGCGGTGTTGTTGCCCGAGCCGCCGATGTACGGGCGGTCGGAGGCCGGCGTTAGGTCGACGGCCAGCACCCACCAGCCGGCGCCGACCACGATGGCGACGCCCGAGCCGAGCAGCTGCAGCACTCGCCGCTTCCACGTGCCGGGTGCGCACACCAGGTAGGCGATGGCCAGCGCGGGCAGCACGGTGAAGGGCTGCAGGCCCTTGGCCAGGAACGAGAAGCCCATGACGAGCCCCGCCAGCAGCAGCCAGCGGGTCGAGCCGTTCTCCATCGCCCGGACGACGCAGTACGCCGCGACCACGATGAGCAGCGTCATCAACGCGTCGGGGTTGTTGAACCGGAACATCAGCGCGGCGACGGGCGTGATCGCGAGCAGCAGGCCGGCCAGCAGCCCGGCGCCGTGGCCGAACCAGCGCTTGACGGTGGCGTACAGCAGCCAGACCGTCAGCACGCCCTCGATGGCCTGCGGGGCGAGCATCGACCACGAGTTGAAGCCGAAGATGCGGCCGGAGATCTCCATCGGCCACAGCGACGCCGGTGGCTTGTCGACGGTGATGAAGTTCGACGAGTCGAACGAGCCGAAGAAGAAGGCCTTCCAGCTCTTGGTACCGGCCTGCACGGCGGCGGCGTAGAAGTCGTTCGCGTTGCCCGACGCGCTGAGGTCCCACAGGTACAGCACGGCGGTGCCGACGAGCAGGGCGGCGAGCGTGAGCCGCTCGCGCTGTTCGTAGACCCAGCCGCGGGGTGGCGACTCGGGGTCCGGGGGGAGGTCGAGGTCGGAACGGTAGCTCGTGCTGGTCATGCGGCCACCTCCGCGCGCTTCTGCTCCTCGGTCTCCTGCTCCTCGCGGCGGCCGAACACCCAGTGCCGCAGCAGGACGAAGCGCAGCGCGGTGGCCACGAGGTTGGCCACGATCAGCACCGCGACCTCGAGGACTCGCCCCGGATGGGCCGACATCACCCCCAATAGCCACAGCGACCCGCTCGTCAACAGCAGGCCGAGCCCGAAGACGACGAGCCCTTGCATCTGGTGCTTGCCGTGTCCCGACCCGCGTACCTGGAAGGTGTAGCGCCGGTTCGCGGCGGTGTTGGCCACGGCGGTCACGAGCAGCGCCAGCACGTTCGCGCCCTGCGCGCCCAGTGAGCCGCGCAGCAGGACGAACAACACGAGATAGGCCAGCGTCGACAGCGCGCCGATCATGGCGAACCGCAAGGCCTGCACGGTGAATCTGCCGCTGGAGCTGGCTTCCGGCGCGGACCGGTCGCGGCCGACCGCGTGCCCGACCTCGCGCAGGGGCAGGTCGCCATGGATCAATGCCCGGCCGACCCGGACGATGCCGCGCAGGTCCTCGACGGCGGTGGTGCGGATGTCGACCCGGCTGTCCGGGTCGTCCGTCCAGTCCACTGGGACCTCGGCGATGCGCATGCCGCTGCGCTCGGCGAGCACGAGCAGCTCGGTGTCCCAGAACCAGGCGGTGTCCTTGACGTGCGGCAGCAGCACCCGGGCCGCGTCCGACCGCATGGCCTTGAAGCCGCACTGGGCGTCGCTCACGCCGATCCGCAGCGTCGTGCGCAGCAGGAGGTTGTAGCCGCGCGAGATGAACTCGCGCTTGGGTCCGCGCACGACGCGCGCGGAGCGGGCGAGCCGGCTGCCGGTGGCGACGTCGCTGTGCCCGGACAGCAGGGGCGCGACGAGCGGCAGCAGGGCGGCGAGGTCGGTGGACAGGTCGACGTCCATGTACGCGACGACGCGCGCCGAGGAATCCGACCACACGCGGTTCAGCGCCCGCCCGCGGCCTTTGGCGTCGAGGTGGACGGCGAGCACGCCGTCCAACGAGCGGCACAGTCGTTGCGCGACGTCCCAGGTGCGGTCGGTGCTCGCGTTGTCCGCGATGGTGATCACGGCCGCCAGCGGGAACTCGGTGCGCAGGAATTCGTGTAACCGGCGCACGCTGCGTTCCAGGTTTTGTTCCTCGTTGTAGACGGGAACGACGATCTCGACGTCGATGTCGGACTCGACGGCATCACGGTCGGTGCTGGCCGCAAGCGCGGTCATATCTGTTCCTTTCACTGAGCTCTGGATCAGATCGGTCATCGGGCGGACGAGGCGGGAACCTCGAGGCGCAATGCGAGAGCAGGGCAGGCGGCGACGGTGCGCCGGGCTGCGGCCAGGTCGGGCTCGGTGACGTTCGGGGCGTGCAGGATCGGGAAGCCCCACTCGTCGACGGCGATGCGATCGGGCAGCAGGGCGTGGCACAGGCCGTGCCCGTCACAGCGCGTCCAGTCGATCTCGAGGCGGGAGACGCTCATCGCGACGCCCCGAGGGGCAGGTGACCCAGCACCGGGCGTCCACAGCCGCCGCGCACGTGGAGGTCGTTCTCGTCGTGCAGCTGGTGCAGTCCCGAGGTGACGAAGCGGGCGGCGCCGTCCGGGTGCGCGCAGGCGCCACGGCCGTTGACGGTGCGGGCGTGCGTGAGCGCCGCGCCGAGCCCGGCGACGCGGCCGGCGAGGAGGGCCGCGACGTCGGCAGCCAGCGCCGGCAGCCCGAAGCGGCACGGACCGCACTGGCGGGCCGACTCGGCGGCCAGCCAGTCGGTGACCCGGGCCAGTTCGCCGAGCGCGCAGGTGTCGTGACCCACGACGAGCAGCACGCCGGCTCCGAGGGTGCCGCCGGCCGAAGCGAGCCCGGCGCGGGACAGCCGGATCTGGGCGACGGGCTGGATCCAGCTGCCGTGGTAGCCGCCGACGACGACGGCCTGCGGGTCGGTGGCCTGCGCGGCAGCCAGCACGATCCCCAGCGGCGTACCCAGAGGTATCTCGACGACCCCGGGGCGACCGACCGCACCGCCGACCGTCAGCAACGTGGTGCCCGGCTCGTCGGGCATGCCGGTCTCGGCGAAGCGGTGCGGGCCGCAGCGCAGCAACACGGCCAGCTGCGCGAGCGACTCGACGTTGATCACCAGGACGCCGTCGGCCGTGGGCGGCGTGCGCCGGCCGGGTGGCAGTGCCGGGCCGCCGTGCAGCGCCCGCACGACTGCGCGTGCCTCACCGCTGACGAAGCCACCGGACACGACCTTGACGCGCACGTGCTTGCCGTCGGGCCGTTCCGCTGCAGCGGCCCGCACCGAACGCGCGGTCTGCTCGTCGTGCACGGCGACGGTGACGTCGCGCGCGCCGACGGCGTGACCGACGGCGAGAGCACCGTCGAGCACGAGGTGCGGGGTGCGGCGCAGCAGGACGCGGTCCTTGCGGCTGGCCGGCTCGCTCTCGGTGCCGTTGACGACCACGTGCCGGTGGCCGGACGCAAGGGCGCGGATCTTGGTGGCCAGCGGGAAACCGGCCCCGCCGCGACCGGCCACCGGGGCGCCGTCGAGGTAGGCGAGGACGCGCTCGAGGTCCGAGCCGGGCAGCGGTCCGTGGGTGGCGAGATGGCCAGCGAGGTCGAGCCGGGCCGCGTGCTGCAGGCCCGAGAGCAGGCGCGGAGCGCCGATGGACCAGGCCTGCAGGTCGAGGTGGTCGTCCTGCGCAGGCGTCGGGGGGTGCAGCAAGGCGGTCACGGTGTTGCTCCCTCGGGGATGCGGGCGGTCGGGACACTCGGGGTCAAGCCGGTGACGTCGATCGGCGCGGGTCGACCGGCGAACCGGTCGACCGGCGTACCCCGAGGTATGGACAGCACGCGGTAGGTCACTGAGGCGAGCACGGCCGCGCCGCAGACGATGTAGATCAGCCGCACCCAGCCCACTGAGCTGTCGGTGCCGCTCGTGAAGCCGTGCAGCATCGCCAGGCCCCAGCCGCCGTAGGACAGGCCGTGCAGCCGGCGCCAGATGCGCGCGCCGCGTTCGGAGGCGGCCATCCGCCCGCGGGCCAGGCCGAGCAGCGAGATCCCGACGAAGGTATAGACGGCCAGCGAGCCGGTACCGATCCAGGTCGGCCGGTAGGCAGAGGTGAACGGGACGATCGCGCCGGTGATCCCGACGTGGGCGTACGAGTCGAGCAGGATCGTGGTCACGTGCAGCACCAGGACGCCCAGCCCCAGGCCGGCGGTCGCGCGGTGCAGGTACTGCACGGTGTAGCGCCTCGTGGCGCTCCCCGGGCTCGACACCACAGCGCCGAGAGACGTCGCGACGCTGAGCAGGATCAGTGCGGACAGTCCCGCGCCCCGGGCGGTGTACCAGATCGTCATGCGACAGCGCCCCTGAGGGTCTCGGAGGGATCGGACGTGCCGGTCCGGCGCAGGGGCAGGGTGCGTACCTGCTTCGGCCAGGCGCCGACGGTGACGACGTCGCCGTGCCGGTCGACGAGGCGGGCCGCGGCGCCGCGCTTGGCGAGCCAGTCGAGCGCGCCGTCGCCCTTGACGATCGCGGCAGTGCTGGCCGTGTTGGCCGCGAGTGCCGAGCCGGCGGCCACGCTGGCAGTGCGCCAGGGGCCGGATGTCGGCTCGCCGGTGCGCGGATCGACGATGTGGTGCGCCATGCCCGAACCCCGGCGCCAGGTACGGACGGTCGTGGTCGAGGTGGTCAGCCCGCCGCGGCGGATGAGTACCAGCTGGCCGAGCTCGCCCTCGCGCTCGGCCACCCGGATCGTCCAGCCCTCCGGCCGCTCGCCGGCCACCGCGACGTCGCCACCCAGCTCGACGAGCACGGGGGTGCCGTAGCGCTCGGCGAGGGTGCGGGCGGCGTGGTCGGCCGTCCAGGCCTTGGCGGTCGCGCCGAGGTCGAGGGCGCATCCGACGGGTACGCGCAGGATGCCGGTCTCGCGGTGCAACTGGACCGCCCGCCACCTCCCGCGCGAGGTGTCGTCGGTGACCGCCTCGACCGGCTCGAGGTCGGCGATGTCGCGGTCGTAGCCGATGCGGTGCATGGCCAGGCCGAGGGTGGGGTCGACGGCGCCGTCGGTGCGCATCGCCGCATCGAGCGCGGCGTCGACGAGGTCGACCAGCATGCGTGGGACCGGCACGGGCCGACCGGCCAGCGCGTTGGCCGCCGAGAGGGCGGAGTCCGGGCGGAACCGGCTGGCCAGCTTGTCGACGCGCTCGAGCAGCGCGGTGAGGTCGGCCACGGCCGGCGCCAGCGCCGTCTCGTCGTCGATGCTCAGACGCACGGTGCTGCTCCACGCGCGCATGGTGTGCGTCGACGTCATGACCCGTTGCTCCCGGCGTTGCTCGAGCTGCTCTGGTTGGTGCTGCTGACGCCCGAGTCGTTGGTGTTCGACGACGAGCTCGACGCCACCGTCGTGCTCGGGATGCGACAGTCCTAGCG
>CAZZZE010000053.1:0-3067 GCA_964658365.1 uncultured Jatrophihabitantaceae bacterium | reverse complement strand
GTTCGACGACGAGCTCGACGAGCTGGCCGACGAGCTCGGCGAGGTCGACGTCGGGCTGGCGGTCGTGGGGGTCGCCGCCGAGCCGGAGCTCGACGTGCTGGTGGCCGCGGACGACGTGCCGGAACTGGTGCTGGTGCTGGTGCTCGGCGTGCTGTCCGACGACTTCGGCTCACCGGAGGCGTCGGCGGAGTTCTCGACCGCCGAGACGAGGCCGAAGGTGATGGCCGCGGCCGAGACGGTGGCGACCGCCGCGGCGACGCGGCCACGTAGCTGCAGGCGCTTCGGGGTGTCCTTCGGGTTCATACCGGTGACGATGCCGCCGGGCAGCTCAGCGCCGCGTCACCACAGCGTCAAGTGCCCCTTAAGCCTGGCTGGGACGAGCTGAAGGGTGCTGTCACCGCCCGGTTACGGGCGGCCGAACTCCAGGGTGATCAGGGCCCCGCCGGACGGCGCCGTGCCCAAGGTCATTGACCCGCCGGAGGCCACCGCGCTGCGCCGCGCGATGTCGAGCCCGAGCCCGCTCGAGCCCCGGTCGCTGCGACCGCGGACCGGCTCGTCGGCGGGCAGGCCGGGACCGTCGTCGGCCACGACCAGGCGCGCGCCACGCTCGGTGGGCGCGAGCGTCACCGCGAAGGCGGTGCCCTCGGGCGTGTGCGCGACGACGTTCTCGAGCAGCGCGTCGACGGCCGCGGCGAGGTCCTCGGCGCCGGCGCGGACCGGGAGCGGCTGCGCGGGGAGGTCGACGGTGGCGATGCGCCCCTGGTCCTCCGTCAACGCCGACCAGAACGCGACTCGCTGGCCGACGACCTCGGTGGCGTTCGACGCGGGGATCCGCCCCTCGCGCTGCGGCCGGCGGGCGGCGTGGATGACGGCCGTCAGCATGCGTTCCAGGGCGGTGACGTGGCCGCCGATGCGCTCGGCCTCGGCGGGGTGGTCGAGGGCTTCCGCCTCGAGCCGCAGCGCGGTCAGCGGGGTCCGCAGGCGGTGGCTCATGTCGGCCACCGTCTCGCGCTCCTCGGCGATGAGCTCGTCGATGCGGTCGGCCAGCCGGTTGAGCGCCCGCCCGACGTCGGCGACCTCGACCGGGCCGTCGGTCGGGGCGCGCGCGGTCGTGTCGCCTGTCGCGAGTCGGGTCGCCGTGTCGGCGGTGGTGACCAGCGGACGGACGATGCGCCGGGTCAGCAGCTCGCCCAGTGCGACCCCCAGCAGGATCAAGCCGACGCTCGCGCCGGCGAGCGCGGCGAGTGCTGCGGTCTGGCCCGAACGCACCGTCGCGTCGCTGGCCCACACCCGAACGGTGTAGACGTCGGCGGTGCTCTGGCCGAACCCGCCGACGCCGAACGTCGGCACCCGTATCTGGGCGAGATCGCCATCGCGCCAGGACTGCAGCTGGGTGTCTCCACCCGGGCCGTCCGGACCGCCCGGCAGGCCGCCGACGCCGCCGGGAAAGCTCACCGGGTTCGGCAGGTCGTCGAGCGAGCCGGGAGGCAGCCGACCCAACACCGTGCCGTCGGGCAACTCGACCGACGCTGAGCGGTCGGCGTCGTAGGCGGCGAGCGCGGCCTTGATCTCAGCGGTGGTGCGGGGCGTACCGCGGTAGCGCAGGTAGTTGGCGATGTTGCGCGCTTCGTTCCGCAGCCCGTTCTGCCCGTCGTCGACGGCGCTGTTGTGGATCAGGATGATCAGCGGGATCGCGAACGCCAGCACGACGAGGACGGTCATGCCGACGACGAGCAGCAGGATCCGCCGGCGCACGGCTCAGGCCTCCGCCGGCGCCGCGAGCCGGACGCCCACCCCGCGGACGCTGTAGAGGTAGCGGGGCTCGGCGGCGCTCTCACCGAGCTTGCGGCGCAGCCAGGACAGGTGGACGTCGACGGTGCGGTCCGAGCCGCCCCACGCCAGCTGCCACACCTCGCTGAGCAGGTCGCGCTTGGTGACCACCTCGCCGGCGCGCCGGGCCAGGGCGAGCAGCAGCTCGAACTCCTTGCGGGCTAGCTCGACCTCCCGCCCGTCGACGGTGACCTCGTAGCTGCGGGTGTCGATGACCAGGCCGCCGACGGTGATCACCGGGTCCTCGTCGGTCTTGCCGGAGCGGCGCATGACGGCGCGGATGCGCGCCGTCATCTGCGCGGCGGTGAAGGGTTTGATCACGTAGTCGTCGGCGCCGAGGTCGAGCAGCCGGATGATCTCCTGCTCGTCGTCGCGGGCCGTAGCGATGATCACCGGCACCTCGCTGACCGCGCGCAGCATCGACAGCACGTCGGCGCCGTCGATGTCGGGCAGCCCGAGGTCGAGCAGCACGACGTCGGGCTTCTGCTCGACCGCCGCGCTCAGCGCCGGCATGCCCGAGCCGACGGCCGTGACCACGTGCCCGTGCTCGCGCAGCGCGCGGGTCAGGGCGGTGCGGATCGCACCGTCGTCCTCCACGAGCAACACCTGGGCCATGGCCGGAGAGTAGCCGTCGATACTGGAGGCATGCCCTACGCCGATCTGCAGCAATTCCTCGCCGCCCTCGAACGCGACGGCGACCTCGCCCGGGTGCGGGCGCCCGTCGACCCGCATCTGGAGGTCACCGGGATCGTCCAGCGGGTGGTTCGAGATCGCGGCCCGGCGCTGCTGTTCGAGAACCCGACGCGCGGACGGATGCCCCTGCTGATCAACGCGTTCGGCACCGAGCGGCGGATGGCCAAGGCGCTCGGCGTCGAGGACCTCGACGAGATCGGCGATCGCATCGCCGAGCTACTGAAACCCGAGCTGCCCAAGGGCATCAGCGGCTTCCGGGACGCGCTGGGCAAGGTCGGCCAGCTGCGCAACGCCCCGCCGCGGCACGTCAAGAGCGCGCCGTGCCAGGAGGTCGTGGTCCGCGGGGAGGACATCGACCTCGTCGACCTGCTGCCCGGCATCAAGGCGTGGCCCGACGACGGCGGCGTCTTCCTCAATCTCGGCCTGACGCACACCAAGCACCCGGACACCGGCGCGCGCAACCTGGGCATGTACCGCCTGCAATTGCAGGACGAGCGGACCGTCAGCTTGCACTGGCAGATCCACAAGGACTCGACGTCGCACG
>CAZZZE010000052.1:0-12656 GCA_964658365.1 uncultured Jatrophihabitantaceae bacterium | reverse complement strand
TCTCGCTCCGCAAGCGTCGCTCGGTCATCAGTCCACCGTCACGTAGTCGGGGCCGTCGTAGGCGCCGGTGGTCAGCTTGTGCCGCTGCTGCAGCAGGTCGTTGAGCAGGCTGGACGCGCCGAAGCGGAACAGCTCGGGCGTGAGCCAGTCGGCGCCGGCGACCTCGTTGACCATGACGAGATAGCGCACGGCCTCCTTGGTCGAGCGGATGCCGCCGGCCAGCTTCACGCCGCGCCGCTCGCCGGTCTGGGCGTGGAAGTCGCGCACCGCCTCGAGCATCACAAGTGCGACCGGCGTTGTCGCGGCCGGGCTGATCTTGCCCGTCGAGGTCTTGATGAAATCGCCGCCGGCCAGCAGGGCGAGCCACGACGCGCGGCGGACGTTGTCGAGGGTGGCCAGCTCGCCGGTCTCGAGGATCACCTTGAGGTGTGCGGACCCGCACGCGTCCTTCACCGCGACGATCTCGTCGAACACCTGCTGGTACCGCCCGGTGAGGAACGCGCCGCGGTCGATCACCATGTCGATCTCCGTCGCGCCCGCGGCCACCGCGTCGCGGACGTCGTGCAGCTTCGTGTCGAGCGACGCACGACCCGACGGGAACGCGGTGGCGACGGAGGCGATCTGGACGTTCGTCCCGCGCAGCGCGTCGACCGCCGTCGCCACCAGGTCGGGGTAGACGCAGACGGCAGCGGCCGGCGGGCACGAGGCGTCGGACGGGTCGGGGCGGGCGGCCTTGGCGCACAAGGAGCGGACCTTGCCCGGGGTGTCGGATCCCTCGAGCGTCGTGAGGTCGACCATGCCGATCGCGGCGTCGATGGCCCAGGCCTTGGCGGTCGTCTTGATGCTGCGGGTGGCCAGGGCTGCGGCCCGGCCCTCGGCCCCGACCTGGTCGACGCCGGGCAGCCCGTGCAGGAAGCGGCGCAGCGCGGCGCCGTCGCGGCGCACGTCGGCCAGGGCCGGGGCGTCGGTGACCGTCACCTGACCATCGTAGGGATCCCGGTTAGGGTCTGGGCGTGGCTGCCACCGTGACCGTCGTCGAGCACCCGATCGTCCAGGCCCGGTTGACGGTGATGCGCGACGAGCGCAGCACGAATTCGGAGTTCCGGGCCGCGCTGCGTGAGCTCGCGACACTGCTGGTCTACGAGGCCACCCGCAACCTCGAACGCGCCGACGTCGCGGTGCGCACGCCGGTGGCGCCGACAACGGGCACGGCCATCGCCAACCCGCCGCTGCTGGTGCCGGTACTGCGGGCCGGGCTGGGCATGGCGGAGGCCGCGTTCAACCTGCTGCCCGAGTCGCAGATGGGCTTCGTCGGTGTGGCCCGCGACGAGGACACCCACGAGCCGCACGCCTACATGGCCTCGCTGCCCGACTCGCTGGCCGGGCGCCCGGTCGTCGTGCTCGACCCGATGCTGGCCACCGGCGGCTCGCTGCTGCACTCGCTGCGGCTGCTGGCCACCCGTGGCGCCACCGACCTCACCGTCGTCTGCGCGCTGGCCGCGCCCGACGGCGTCCGTGCGCTCGACGAGTCGGGCCTGGACCTGCGCCTGTTCACGGCCAGCATCGACGAGAAGCTGAACGAGAACGCCTACATCGTGCCCGGGCTCGGCGACGCCGGGGATCGCCAGTTCGGACCCCGCTGACCCAGCCGACACTCACCGGGGACCGGCGTGCTCACCAGCCCCATGTCCCCGGGCCACCCTTGAACGGCCCCACGACGTCGTCGGTGATCCACCCGCCGTAGAACCCGCCCTCCTGCGGGCGCACCCGCTCGCCGTCAACGAAGCACTCGAAGGCCGACGGGTAGCAGGTGAGGTAGCCGGTGATGGCCGTGAACCCAGCCGTCGGCTGCTCGTAGGACCACATGCCGCCCTCGACGCCGAGGACGTCCCAGTACGTGGCGTCGCCCTTCCACTCGCAGAAGGTCGACCGGGCCCGCGCCGGCGTCAGCAGCCCCTCGACGACGGCCGAGCGGGGCAGGTACCAGGTCGGCGGGTGGCTGGTCTCCAGGACGCGGTAGGCCGCGGCGGTGTCGGCGACGAGGGCGTCGCCGAGGCGTACGACGACGTGCCGGTCCGATGCGACGCAGGCCGGTGGGCGCGGGTAGTCCCACACCGATTCCTGGCCGGGGCCGGGGAGTTCGCGCTGCATCTGCCCATCGTGCCTCGTCCGGACGGCCCCGTGACCACATCGTTACGGATGTTTCGGTCGCCGGACGGAACGCCGGGCGGCCGCATTGCGTCTTCCCAGCATGAGGTTCGCAGCCCTGCTCATCGCAGGGCTGGTGCTGTCGGCGTGCAGCTCCTCGCCCGGCACGACCAGCCGGTCCACGGCGCCCGCCCGGACGACGCCTGGTCTCACGACGGCTGTCCCCACGACAGCCGGTCCCACGACGGCTGTGACCCGAACGGTGCTCCACACGTTCGCCGCCTACCGGTCCGACGGCCGCCCGGCCGTCCCGTCCACCCGGACGCAGGACGGGTACTGCTGGGACTCGAGCCTGGCCGCAGCCGGGCCGACCGCCTTCCGCTGCTTCAGCGCAGGAGGCGACAGCGGGCAGATCCTCGACCCGTGCTTCGCGCCGGCGACGGGCACGCCGACCACGGTGCTGTGCGTCGACGACCCGTGGTCCCGGGCGACGACGCTGCACCTGACCCGAGCACTGCCGGCGCCGGTGTCCGGCGAGGCCGAGCGTCCCTGGGCCATCCAGCTCGCCGACGGCGCACGATGCGTGGCCTCGACCGGCACCGTGCCCACGGTCGGCGGCGTCAATCTGTCCTACCACTGCTCGGACCGTACGGCTGCCGCCCTCGCGCAGGTCGGCACCCCCGCGTGGACCGCGGTCGACGCCGACCCAGCGGCCACCACGCTGCGGCACACCATCGTCACGGCGGCCTGGCGGACGTGACCGTCGCGAATCATGCACGTGCCGAGGCAACCTCGAGGGTCCGGCCGGCGACCATCCCGTGTGGCAGTGTTGACGCCGGTGGAGGCGGACGAGCGAGCGGCGCAGCTGACCGGTCGGTCGGCTGTGTCCGCTGACCCCGTCGATCTGCACGGCCTCTACAGCGCGCACTGGCGCTACC
The DNA here is from genome assembly GCA_964658365.1 of uncultured Jatrophihabitantaceae bacterium. Classification (GTDB taxonomy): domain Bacteria; phylum Actinomycetota; class Actinomycetes; order Mycobacteriales; family Jatrophihabitantaceae; genus Jatrophihabitans. The sequence continues at coordinate 9,570 of CAZZZE010000052.1, read as the reverse complement.
TCGTCCGGATGGCCGTGCTGCTCGTCGACGACGTGGCCAGCGCCGAGGACGTCGTCCAGGACGCGTTCGTCGCGTTGCACCGCAAGGCCGACTCGCTGCGCGATCCGGACGCGGCGCTGGGTTACCTGCGGGCCAGCGTCGTCAACCTGTCCCGGTCGGTCATCCGCCGGCGCCAGGTGGCCCGCAAGCACCTGAAGGTGGCCGAGCCCGAGGGGACGGCCGGTGCCGATCACGACGTCCTGCTGCGCGACGAGCACCGAGCGGCCCTGCGGGCGGTCAAGGCGCTGCCGCGTCACCAGCGCGAGGTGCTGGTGCTGCGTTACTGGTCGGGTCTGTCCGAGCGCGAGATCGCCGCTGCCCTCGACATCTCACCGGGTTCGGTGAAGTCGGCCGCCAGCCGCGGGCTGGCCACCTTGCACCGCGTTCTGGGTGGTGAGCTGCGGTGAATGACGACGAGCTCGACCGCCTGCTGTCCGGCGCGTTCGACGCGCGGGCCCGCGCCACGGTCGGCGACAACGCCCAGCCGCCGCCGCCGCGCTTCGCGACCGAGCCGGCGCGCGCGACGCACCGCCGCTGGGCGCGGATCGCCGCGCCGCTGGTCGCCGCCGCAGCCGTGCTGGCGCTCGTCCTGTCGGTCGCGTTCTTCTCCTTCGGAGACTCGGGTCGTCGCGCCGCCGGCCCGTCGGTGCAGGCTGCGTCGAGCGCTGCGCCGACGTCGGCCAGGGTCGCTGCGCCGCCGAGCACCGGCAGCCCGGTGCACGTCAAGCTGCTGAACTCCGACGGCGCCGACTACGGCGTGGGCATGCCGGTGATCGCCTACTTCTCGAAGAAGATCAAGAACGCCGCAGCGCTGCAGGCCGCCACGACGGTGACCGTCGACGGCAAGGCGGTCACGGGCGGCGCGTGGTATTTCGAGTACTCCTCGGCCAGCAAGTCCTACCCAATCGAGGGGCACTTCCGGCTCAACAACTACTGGCCGGCCGACGCGCAGATCCACGTCGCGATCCCGGTCAAGGGTCTGTCAGCCGGCGCAGGCATGGCCTACGACGACAGCCTCACGCTCGACTTCCACACCCACGATCGGATCGTCTCGACCGTCGACGACGTGTCGCACCGGATGACCGTGGTCGACAACGGCACGACGTACGGAACGTTCCCCGTCTCGCTGGGCGCCAGCAACACGCCGACGGCCCGAGGCACGAAGGTGATCATGGAGAAGGGCCGCAGCATCTGCATGCGTGGCCCGGGGTACAACGAGTGCGGGATCAAGTACACCCAGCGCCTGACCTACGGCGGCGAGTACCTGCATGCCGCGCCCTGGAACCACCGCATCGGGCAGGTCGACTCCTCCAACGGGTGCACCAACCTGCAGTCCAAGGACGCCGCGAAGCTGTACGGGTTCCTGGGCGTGGGCGACGTCGTGAACTACCCGAACGCCGACGGCCCGGCCATGACCCTGGGCGCCGGCTACGGCGACTGGAACGTCAACTGGTCGGCCTGGCGGACCGGTGGCCTGGTGCGCACCAGCTGACTGGTCAGCCGCGCAGCGCGGTCTCGACCTCGGCCCGCAGGGCGGCCAGCGCCGCGTGTGCGGCGTCGGCCGAGCCTCCCGGCTCGACGACCTCGAGGTAGGCCTTGAGTTTCGGCTCGGTGCCGGACGGGCGGATCACGACGCGGGTGTTGTCGCCGCGCCAGCGCAACCCGTCGGTGGCGGGCAGCAGGTCCTCGACGGAGGCCGGCGCGCCGAGCAGGGTGGCAGGCGGCTCGGCCCGCAGGCGCTGCATGGTCGCGCCGATCACGGCGAGGTCGTCGACGCGCAGCGACACCTGGTCGGTGACGAAGCGGCCGTACTCGGCGGCGAGCTCGTCCAGCCGGGCGAGCAGCGAGGACCCCTCATGCTTGAGCGCCGCGGCGAGGACGGCGACGCGCAGGGCAGCGCTGATGCCGTCCTTGTCGCCCACGAGCCCCGGCGCGACCGCGTATCCGAGGGCCTCCTCGTAGCCGTACACCAGGTCGGGCGCGGCCCGGGCGATCCACTTGAAACCGGTGAGCGTCTCGACGTAGCCGACCCCGTGCCGCGCGGCGAGCGCGCCGAGCATCGCCGACGACACGATCGTCGTGGCGTAGGTGCCCCGAACGCCCTCGCGCAGCAGCGCATCGGCCAGCAGGATCCCGACCTCGTCGCCGCGCAGCATCCGCCAGCCGTCGGGGCCGGGGACGGCCACCGCGCAGCGGTCGGCGTCCGGGTCGTTGGCGAGCACCAGGTCGGCGTCGCGGTCGCGGGCCAGGGCCAGCGCGAGGTCGAGCGCGCCCGGTTCCTCGGGGTTGGGGAAGGAGACGGTCGGGAAGTCCGGATCGGGCAGTTCCTGCTCGGGCACCGGGACGAAGTCGGTGAAGCCGGCCGAGCGGAACACCGCGCGCACCGTCTCGGTGCCGACGCCGTGCAGCGCCGTGTGCACGATGCGCAGGTTGCGGGGGCCGTCGGGAACCAGTGCGGTCACCGCAGCGACGTAGGAGGTCACGATCGACTCGTCGAGCACCAGCACGCCGTCGGGGTCGAGCGGGATGTCGCGCGCCGGACCGACGGCGCGGATCGCCGCCTCGATCTCGCGGTCCATCGGCGGGACGATCTGCGCGCCGTCGGCGGCGTAGACCTTGTAGCCGTTGTCCTGCGGCGGGTTGTGCGAGGCGGTGACCATGACCCCGGCGGCGGCACCGAGCTGGCGCACCGCGAAGGCCAGCACGGGGGTGGGCAGTACCCGGGGCAGCAGGCGGGCCTCGAAGCCGGCCGCCGCGAGGATGGCGGCCGAGTCGCGGGCGAAGTCCAGCGAGCCGTGCCGGGCGTCGTAGCCGATCACCACGGGCCGCCCCGGGCCGCCGTGCTCGTCGAGCCAGGCGGCCACGCCGGCGGCGGCGCGTCGTACGACGGTGCGGTTCATGCCGTTCGGCCCGGCGCGCAGCGGGCCGCGCAAACCGGCGGTGCCGAACGTCAGCGGGCCGCTGAACCGGTCCTCGAGCTCCGTGCAGGCGCCGGCGTCCAGCAACCCCTGCAGCTCGGCCGCGGCGGTCGGGTCGACGTCGTCGGCGATCCAGGCCTCGACGTCCGTCATGATCGACCCAGGACCTCGTCGATGCCGAAGCCGGGCGACGTGAAGCCGCCGCCCACCAGGTCGTCCGAGGGATCGGGATCGGGTCGGGTGAGCGAGTCGGCGTAGGTCTCGGCGTCGTCCCGCGGCCGGTAACCCAGCGCGTACGCCGATTCGAGGCTCCAGGTCCGGCGGGTGTTGTCCGAGACGCCCCATACCACGGAGTACGTCAGGTCGGGTGAGCGCAAACAGGCGTCGACCAACAGTGCTGCGTCACCTGGCGACAGCCACGTCGACAGCGTCCGCACGTCGTCGGGCCGGTCGGCGAAGGTGCCGATGCGCAGGCAGGCGACCTGCAGCCCGTAGCGGTCGACGTAGTAGCGCCCGAGGGCCTCGCCGAAGACCTTGCTCACGCCGTACAAGGTGTCCGGCCGGTTCGGGCCATCGGTCCCCAGCTCAGGGGTCGCCGGCGTGAAGCCGGTGGCGTGGTTCGACGACGCGAAGACGATGCGCGGCACCCCGGCTCGTCGGGCGGCCTCGAAGAGCCGGACGAGGCCGTCGATGTTGGCGTCGCGGATCACCGGCCACGGTGCCTCGGTCGGCTGGCCGGCCAGGTGGACGATGGCCGAGACCCCGGCGACGGCGGCGTCGAGGTCGGCGTCGGACGCAAGATCACCGACCATACCCTCTGGTATGGAAACCCGGTCGAAGCTGCGGACGTCCCACCCGAACTCCGGCAGCCGGACCCGCAGCGCCGACCCGATCCGGCCCGCCGCGCCGGTCAGCAGGATGGTCATATCCGCGGGATGATCCGCGCCAGCAGCTCACCCATCCGGGTGGCCGACGCCCTGCCGACGGCCAGGACCTCCTCGTGGTCGAGCGGCTCGCCCAGCCCGGCCGCAAGGTTGGTGACCAGCGAGATGCCCAGCACCTCGCAGCCCTCGGCGCGTGCCGCAACGGCCTCGAGCACCGTCGACATGCCCACCAGGTCGGCCCCCAGGACGCCGGCCATCCGCACCTCCGCCGGCGTCTCGTACTGCGGGCCGGGGAACTGCGCGTAGACGCCCTCGGCCATCGCCGGGTCGATCTCGTGCACGAGGTCGCGCAGCCGCCGGGCGTAGACGTCGGTGAGGTCGACGAAGCGGGGTCCGACCAGCCCGGTGCGGCCGGTGAGGTTGAGGTGGTCGCTGATCAGCACGGGGTCGCCGACCGCGATGCCCTGCTTGAGGCAGCCGCAGGCGTTCGTGAGCACGACGGTCGAGCAACCGGCCGCGGCCGCGACCCGCACACCGTGCACCACCGGCTCCACGCCGCGGCCCTCGTAGAGGTGGGTGCGGCCGAGGAAGGCGAGCACACGCTTGCCGCCGACGTCGAGGGAGCGGATTGCTCCGGCGTGGCCCTCGACGGCGGGCGGCAGGAACCCGGGCAGGTCGGTGACCGGGAAGTCGGCCGTGGCGGCGCCCAGGACATCGACCGCCGGCACCCAGCCGGAGCCGAGCACGATCGCGATGTCGTGGCGGGCGACGCCGGTGCGCGCGGCCAGCGCCTCGGCCGCGGCCTGGGCGACACCCGCGGGATCAGTCAGCTCGCTCACGCCGGCCGACCCTACCGGGCCCACCGAGCCGGCCGCGGCAGGTCAGCCCCGCGCGCGGGCCGGGACCGGGCCGGCGTCGGCGGTCCAGGCGTCGCGCTGGCAGGCCAGGCACCGCGCCGTCTGCGGCAGCGTCTCGAGCACCGCCGGGTCGAGGTCCGCACCGCACGACACGCAGAGCCCGAACCGGCCCTGCCCCATCCGCCACAGTGCCGACTCCGCCTCCTGCAGCGCGGTCCGGGCACCGACGGCGAGCGAGACGCAGACCTCGCGGAGCGCGCTGGACAGCGCCCGCCCGCCACGCTGGCGGTCGAGCTGGACCAGCTGCTCGCGGCGGAAGTCGCGCTGCGCGAGCAACGTCCTGCGCATGGACTCGACGGACAGCGGGCTCAGCGGGTGGTGGGGGGATGCAGTGCGCGTCATGGAGGGCTCCTCAGCCGGTGGTCGCCTGTCCCGATGACGGTCGTCGGGCCGGCGACGAGCGGGCGGTGACCCCAGCAGGAATCAGCTGAGAACGGGGCCGCGGGCCGGGGCGGCGCGGCTCAGCCGGGAACGTCGAACTCGGCCCAGACCGTCTTGCCGGTCTCGAGCATCCGCACGCCCCAGGACGAGCTGATCGCGCTGACGAGCGGGAGCCCGCGACCGCCGGTGTCGTGGATGCCGGCCTCGCGCTGCTCGGGCCACCCGGCGGCCTCGTCCTCGACGCTCACGAGCAGCTTGGCCTCGGTGACCGACAGTGCGACGAGGACGGTCGGGCTCTCCGCCCGCACCGAGTTCGTGACCAGCTCGCTGACGATCAGCTCGACGTCGTCGGCCAGGATGCTGTCGGCGACACCGGAGCCGACGAGGTCGAGCAGTGCCGCCCGCGCGAACCGCCGCGCGGCGGACGGGGTGGTGGCCGCGCCGACGAACTCGCGTTCGATCGTCGACATCACCACCTGGCCTCCCACCGAAGCGAGCCCGGTGGTGGCTGCGTCGCCCTGCCCCCGGTTGCTGTGCCAGAGTAGTGGAGTGAGTCCGTTGACGTTGCATACGCGCCGTGATAACGACCGGTGGATCGTGTCACTGGTCGGGGAACTGGATCTCGCCACCGTGCCGCAACTGCGCGAGGCCGCCCAGGCGGCGCTCACTGACCCCGACTGCTCGATCCTCGTCCTCGACCTCGCCGGTCTGCACTTCCTCGACTCCACCGGCCTGGGCTGCTGGATCGAGCTGCGCAACGCAGCGAAGGACACCGGCAAGCAGCTCGTCCTCGAGTCGGTGCCGCCCTCGGCGATGCGCACAGTCGGTATCGCCGGGTTGGCGCCGCTGTTCGGGCTCGACGGCGACGCCCGCACCGCCGTCTGATGCCGCTGCCCGACCTGGCCGAGGTCGCGGCCGGTTACGCCGACGCGGTCATCGCCGCCGTGCGCCGCGAGTACCCGAACGCGTTGCGGCACGTCGTCACCGGCGCCGACGACCGGCCCACCCCGCGCGAGATACACCCTGCGTTCTACGGCTGCTACGACTGGCACTCGGCCGTCGAGATGCACTGGGCGCTCGTCCGGATGCTGCGCGAATGCCCGCGGGCGGTACCCGCCGGCGAGGTGCGCGCCGTCCTGGACGAACACCTGCGAGCCGACGCGCTCGTGGTCGAAGCCCGCTACCTGGCCGAGCACCCCGGCTGGGAACGCCCGTACGGCTGGGGATGGGTGCTCGCGCTGGCCGAGGAACTCGCCGGCTGGGACGACGTCGACGCTGCCCGGTGGGGTGCGGCCCTCGCGCCGCTGACCGAGGCCGTCGTCGAGGGCTTCCTCGGTTGGCTGCCCCGGCTGACTTACCCGCACCTTGGTGGCGCACACGCCAACTCGGCGTTCGCCCTGACCCGCGCGCTCCCGCTGGCCCGCCGCCGCGCCGCAGCCGGCGACCCTGCCCTGCTCGACACGATCTGCGACGCCGCGGTGCGCTGGTTCGCCTCCGACGTCGAGTACCCGGCGGGCTGGGAGCCGAGCCAGGACGACTTCCTGTCGCCGGCGCTGGCCGAGGCCGAGCTGCTGGCCACGATCGGCCGGCCGGCCGAGGCGTTCCCGCAGTGGCTGTCGCTGTTCCTGCCCGGCCTGGCCGACGGCGTTCCCGCGTCGCTGTTCACGCCGGCCCTGGTCGCCGACCCCGAGGACGGCCAGGGCGCGCACCTGCACGGCCTCAACCTGTACCGGGCCCACGCCTTCGGCCTGCTGGCCGAGCACCTGGGCGAGGGCGACCCGCGCCGCGCGATGCTGCGGACGGCGCGCGACCTGCACGCCGCCGCGTCACTGCCGGCCGTCGTCGGCGGCGGCTGGATGACCGAGCACTGGCTGGCCTGCTACGCGGTGCTGCTGCTCGGCTGACGGCGAGAGATCGACCACCTCGAACACGCGCGGCAGGCTGCGGCTGCCTACGATCGGGGCCATGCCCGAGCAGCCCGCGCCGCCGCCCGAACCTGCCGCGCTGTCGCTCGCCGCGGACTTCCCCGCAGCCGACACCGCGCAGTGGCGGGCCGCGGTGTCGGCCGTGCTGGCCAAGTCCGGCGTCGCGGCGGACGCCGATCCGGTCGCCGCACTGTCGCACACCACCTATGACGGCATCACCGTGCGTCCCCTCTACACCGCCGACGACGCACCGGACCTCGCCGCCGACGGCCGTCCGGGCGAGCCGCCCTTCGTCCGCGGCTCGTCCGCCGGGAGCGCGGGCTGGGACGTCCGGGCGCGGCACGCCGATCCCGACGCCGCCCGGACCAAGCAGGCGATCCTCGACGACCTCGAGCGCGGCGCGACGTCGCTCTGGCTCGTGCTCGGCGAGGCGGGACTGGCCGTCGACGACCTGCCCGTGGTGCTCGAGGGCGTCTACCTCGACCTCGCCCCGATCGTCCTCGACGCCGGCGCGCACACCGAACGCGCCGCGGTCACCCTGCTCACGCTCGCCGAGCAGCGCGGCCTCGACCCGGCCGAGCTGACCGGCTCGTGGGGCGCCGACCCGATCGGGCTGCGCGCCCGCACCGGCGCGGACGCCGACCTCGAGCTGCTGCAGACCCTCGCCGAGCAGAGCAGGGCGGCACCGAACGTCCGGGTCGCCACCGTCGACGCGACCGTCTATCACGAGGCCGGCGCGAGCGACGCCCAGGAACTCGGGGTCGCGGCCGCGGTCGGCGTCGCCTACCTGCGCGCGCTCGTCGACGGCGGCCTGGCGATCGACGCCGCGCTCGCCGCGCTCGAGTTCCGCTACGCCGTGACGGCCGAGCAGTTCCCGTCCATCGCCAAGCTGCGCGCGGCCCGGCGCATCTGGGACCGCGTCGCCGAGCTCAGCGGGGCCGGCGCCGACCGCGTCGGGCAGCAGCAGCACGCCGTCACGTCGGCGGCGATGCTGACGCAGCGCGACCCCTACGTGAACCTGCTGCGCGTCACCATCGGCTGCTTCGCCGCGGCGGTCGGCGGCGCGTCGGCCGTCACCGTCCTGCCGTTCGACGCGGCCATCGGGCTGCCCGACGACTTCAGCAGGCGCATCGCCCGCAACACCCAGGCCGTGCTGCACGACGAGTCCAGCCTGGCGCGTGTCCTCGACGCCGCCGGCGGCTCGTGGTTCGTCGAGGCGCTCACCGACGAGCTCGCCGAGAAGGCGTGGACGGTCTTCACCGACATCGAGCGGGCCGGCGGCGCGCTGGCCGCCCTCGACGACGGCACGATCGCCGCCCTGCTCGCCGACACCCAGGCGCAGCGCGCCGACGACATCGCCCACCGGCGCGCGCCGATCACCGGCGTCAGCGAGTTCGCCTACGTCGGCGAGGCGCCGGTGCATCGCCCGGCCGCCCCGAGCCGCGCCACGGCCGGCGCTCTGCTGCCCGCGCTGCGGTACGCGCAGGACTTCGAGGCGCTGCGCGATCGGTCCGACGACCACGTCGCGGCCAACGGCGAGCGGCCGAAGGTGTTCCTGGCCGGTCTCGGGTCACTCGCGGCGTCGGCCGGCCGGTCGGGGTTCGCGGCGAACCTGTTCCAGGCCGCAGGACTGGAGTGCGTCACCGCGGCAGGGGACACCGACGACCTCGTCGCGGCGTTTCGCGAGAGCGGTACCACCGTCGCCTGTCTCTGCTCCACCGACAAGATCTACGCCGAGGCCGCGGCTCCCGTTGCCGCTGCACTGCGCGACGCCGGCGCAGCCCAGCTCTGGCTGGCCGGCACGCACGAGACGTACGGCGTCGACGGCTACGTCCACGCCGGGTGCGACGCGCTGGCCGTCCTGCGTAGCACCGTTGAGACGCTGGGCGTGAAGTGATGGGCATCCCCGACTTCTCGACCGCCACCCTCGGCACGCCCGCGCCGCGTACCGGAGCTGCCGCGCCAACCGACGCCCGCGAGTGGGAGACCCCCGAGGGCATCACCGTCCCGCCCGTCTACACCGCGGCCGACCTCGCCGATCTTGACACGCTGCACACCTTCCCGGGGTTCGCACCGTTCCTGCGCGGGCCCTACCCGACGATGTACGTCAACCAGCCGTGGACGATCCGGCAGTACGCCGGCTTCTCGACCGCGGCTGAGTCGAACGCCTTCTACCGGCGCAACCTGGCCATGGGCCAGAAGGGCCTGTCGATCGCGTTCGACCTGCCGACGCACCGCGGCTACGACAGCGACAACCCGCGCGTGGTCGGCGACGTCGGGATGGCCGGCGTGGCCATCGACTCGATCTACGACATGCGCCAGCTCTTCGACGGCATCCCGCTCGATCGCATGTCGGTGTCGATGACGATGAACGGCGCGGTGCTGCCCGTGCTGGCGCTCTACGTCGTCGCGGCCGAGGAGCAGGGTGTCGAGCCCGAGAAGCTCACGGGGACGATCCAGAACGACATCCTCAAGGAGTTCATGGTCCGCAACACCTACATCTACC